>CAZRDI010000024.1:0-13524 GCA_964598825.1 uncultured Dehalococcoidales bacterium | reverse complement strand
CATCACTATCAATGCTGCGATAACTGTTGTCTCAACTGATGGCGCAGCCGTAACCATTATCAAGGACGCCGAAACACCACCTAGTGGAGCTGGCGGTGATGTGAACATCACTGTAGCAGGAGTAACCTTTGATGGCTTCACTGTTAAGGGAAACGCCACAACAGCCAGTGTAACGGTTGGAGCCAATAATACCACGATACAGAATTGTGTCCTGAGTGGTACTGGTGCTAATCCAGCGCTGGATATCAACGCTGGTACTGCTACGCTACCTACTGTCTCCAGTGGCAACACCATCAACGTGGCTACTGGCGGCATCGGCATTGACGTAGCCGACACTATGGTTGCCAAATCCACCGGCGACGCCATCACCGCAACCGGTACCGGCAAGGGCATCGTTAACGCCGGTACGCTTACGCTGACTGGTGTTACCGTTAGCGGAGCCAGCGGAATCGGTCTCCAGAACGACGACACCGATGAGACGGTAACCATTACCGGCACCACGTTCAGTGGTCTGGACACGGCTCTTGTTATCAACAATGGTACCGTTGACATTAAGGCAAGCACCATCACCGGTTGTGGTAACGCCACCGCACCGGGAAAACCGGCCATTGATGTTGCCGCAGCTGTCAAGGTCACCATCATAAACAACACCATCGCTGACTGCGTGGACGAGATTCTGCAGGTTACTGCCAACTCCGACAAGGTGTTCCTGAACTACAACGCTATCAATAACCCGACTAAGGGCATTGACAACAACGAGAATGCTGCCGTCACACTTGACGCTACCAACAACCTTTGGGACGGTGGAGGGGCACCTCCGGTAACAATGGCACCATTCAGTGCTACGGCAGGAAAGATTGACGTCGAGCCGTACCTGTTTGCTGCTGTATCCACTCCCGCTATGTCCATTGGTTCAGACACTCTGACAGCCAAGACAACGGCAGGCGTGAATGTGGTGGCAACTAAGTCAGGAGCAGCTCCTGTGACGAATCCGGTATCCATAGCCGCCGCTACTTATGCGGCTAATCCGGGTGGTACAGCCGCTGTTCCGGGAGTAGCCACAGCTTACTACGACGTCTATGTGAACTCCACGGGCAGTGATGCGGATACATATACCATCTCGCTCTTCGGCACTGTTGACGTCAACACGAAGGTTTATGTCTGGGGTGCCGGCCTGGGTGAGTGGGTACTGTGCGTTCCACAGTCTGTCAACGTCTTTGCTGGCAGCGTAACGGTTACCGTTACCGCCACCAGTACCCCGACCATCACTGACCTGGTTGGCTTGCCGCTTGCCATTGCTCAACCGTCCACGGCACCACCGACTGTAGCCGCTACCAGCTTGGTTCCGGCTATGGGTGCTGATGATGTCTCGGTTGATCCTACCTTTGCCTGGGGCGCGGTGGCGGGAGCTACCTATGAGTTCGCCCTGGCTGAGGACCTGGCTCTGGCTGACGCGTTCAGCGTCATAGACTTCAGCGCTACTGCTGATGTTAATGCGCTTCCGTGCCGTTCGACCCTCAAATACTCCACCACCTACTACTGGAGGGTGAGAGCAATTGTTGGTTCCGAGACGGGTCTGTGGACAACAGGCTTATTCACCACGGAGGCGGAGCCTGTGGAAGAAGGCGGAGACATAGTGGTAGATGTACCGGATATAACGGTAGAATCGCCAGATATAACCGTTCAGCCGGCGGAAGTGGATATAACCGTAGAGCCAGCATCGCCAGTTATCCCCGACTATCTCTTGTGGGTGATAATTGCTGTTGGTGCGGTTCTGGTTATTGCCCTGATTGTCCTGATTGTCAGGACCAGAAGGACAGCCTAGTAACCACTGACTCTGGTTTGACGGGTAATACTTAACCCGAATACAAGAGAGGTCGCTTGAAGCGACCTCTCTTCTTTTTATCTATTTCTTGGCCTGGCAGGTAAGGCTTCTCTCTTATCCGGGTATTGCCGATAATGAGCCTGACTGGTATCAAGCATTATAACCTGTTAACTATCCATTGTGGTCCCATATATGAACCAGGTGTACCCGGAACTAGAGCGTTTTGCTGAGGTACAGAATACGCTCACCACTGAAGCCTGCCCGCTCAAAGAAGGCGGTCAGTCCTTTGTCATGTGGGTCTACCCCTATGCGCACTCTGGTTACACCCCTGGAAGCGAACAGGTCGCAGATGGCATTTATCAGCTTGTGGGCAACACCCCTTCTCCGATAGTCCGGGTGAACGCCAATGATGGCGATTTCTCCCTCCTGGATGTCAAGCTCAGCAAGGTATGTCTGTCTGCCCACGACAAAGCCATATGTCCTGCCTCCAGCCTCAGCGATAAGGCCAAGGTCAATGAGCTTTGCCACTTCCAGTATATCAGGCCTCTGGGTGGAACCGGCCTTCTTCGTGCTTACTCCGAAGAGTTTTTGAAGAGTAAACCTCTTGTAGGTGGCTGATGTTTCAGCCGCTCCTATTTTTTGGGCGACGGAAAACATGTCTCCGAGGTCCACGAAGACCATAGGGCGTATCTTCACGTCTAAATCAGCAGTATTCATGATGTATGCCTCCTCTCCAGTATAAGTAATATTATGTGTTCTATTGAGTATTCTGTCAAATATTAATACTTTAATCTGCCGGTTAAGGAACAGTAAGATTGACTTCTCTCTTAAGGCGAAGTAAAATTCGCCACATGGCGAATGTAAAAATTCCCATCGCAGCCCTGGTGCTGGTGTCAGTGGGGTACCGATAAGGCCCTTGTTTCAGTGGGGCGCTATAGCCGATGCCGATAGCTATGAGCTGTTGGTATCCACCGATTTTTCTTTTGCTAACCCTTTAATTGTGAAGGTGGGTACATACGCTCTACCGGCCACTGCCTGGCAGAGCGATATAAGCCTGGACTACGATACTACCTACTACTGGAAGGTTAGAGGCGGCTCCTCTAATAGTTATAGCGCCTGGAGCGCTGTTGGCGCTTTCACTACTGAGGCATTGGTGCCCTCGGTAACCCCGGCTCAGTCAACCGTTCCCGACTGGGCATTATATGTGGGTATTGGCTTACTGGTGGCCGTAGCGCTGCTGCTGATTGCCATGCTGGTATTGGTGCTGAGAGTGCGGCGGTTCTAGCCTGGTCTGGTTCTTAGTTGGCGCCCCTGTTTGGTGGATAAGGTGCAGTCAGTAGCTGAGTAAAAAGACCTGCATGCTGAGAGGTAAGCTTTGCTTGGTAATGGACAGCTTGGGTTGGGGTTCGATTTCCTTTGCGCCCATCTCCTTGAGGAACCTATCCACCGGGTCCAGTTCCCGGGTCAGTGCCTCGGTCTTGTAGTGCATAGGAATTACTATCTTTGGCTCAATTTGCCGTACTACCTCGGCTGCCATGGTAGCATTTATGGTAGATACTCCGCCCACGGGGAGCAGCAGCACATCCACATTATCCAGCTCCTCAGCCTGCTCGGTAGTGAGTACATGTCCTATGTCACCGAGGTGGCAGACCGTTACTTCATCTATCTCCATGAGATAAGCAGTATTTTTGCCCCTCTCCTTGCCCCCCGTCCCATCGTGGAAGGTGGGTATCCCTATGATTAGGACACCACCGATTTCATACTCGCCGGGTCCGGCAACCACCCTTGGTTCATCACTGATGCCCTGAACGTAGGAATGCCCCGGGTGCTGGTGGCTTATGGTGACAACACGAGCGGCAACCTTACCCAACGAGTAGCCCAGAGTTGGTGGGTAAGGGTCGGTAATAACTGTGGCGTGACTACCTTTAATTCTGAAGCAAGAGTGCCCTAACCAGGTAATATCCATATCTTTAATACTTCTACCTGCCTAAATATAGCATAGCTTTGGGCTTCCGGTCAATTAAGAGGCAGTTGCGGAATGATATCTCGACAGATATACTTCGTGGGTAGTAGGGTAAAAAGATGAACAGCACAATGAGATTGCTTGAAGCACAAGATATTCCGCGTATGGTCGCATCTCTACCGACCGAAGATCACCGTGCAAGAAGACAGAAAATATATCAGCGTTATCTCGAAGAACAGAGCAAAGGCGAACGTGAAGTGGTTGTGGCGTTCTTGGACGAAGACTACGCAGGCCGTGTGACGATAATATGGCATCCTGAGTATCCCCTCTTCGCTGAGAATAATATCCCCGAAATCAGTGACATCGGCGTAGAGCCGGATTACCAACGCAGAGGAATAGGCAGCATGCTAATGGACGAGGCTGAAAAGAGGATATTTGAAAGGTCGGATGTTGCGGGGATCGGCTTTGGGATATCGGCAGACTATGGGCCGGCACAGCGTATGTTTGTCAAACGAGGGTATATTCCAGATGGGCTGGGTTTGTGGAGTTCTGGGAGAGGCTATATTTGGGAGTCATCCACAGTTCAGGTAGACGATTGCGCGATATTCCTAACAAAGCACCGTTACCATCACAATAAAATCTGACGATTCCATTTTCCCTCTCAACGGACTTGACAAATAATGGCCAGTAGTGGTAAGTTTTAATTTGGTAATTAGCAGTCTAAGCCTTAGACTGCTAATGGAGGCTGATATGCTATCTAGTAGAACGGGAACCATACTTAAATCTGTAGTGGGACAATACATCACTAAGGCAACACCGGTGCCGTCGCAGAGTATTGTCAATGATTATGAGCTGCGGGTAAGCCCGGCTACCGTTCGTAACGAGATGGCATATCTTGAACATGGAGGCTACATTACCCGCCCTTACCCTTCAGCCGGAGGCATCCCCTTAGATAAAGGCTATCGTTATTATGTGGAGTCTCTTGGTCATATCAAGCTTCCCCCGGCTGAACAGCATTTGGTAAGTCACCTTTTCCACCAGGTGGAGAGAGAACTGGAGGAGTGGCTGCGACTGGCAGCGACGCTCGTAGCCCAGCTGGCTCAAAACGTGGCTATAGTTACCATGCCCAAGCCGGCGGACTGCCGGTTCAAGCATATGGAGTTAGTTGCCTTGCAGGACTCGCTGGGGTTACTTATTCTTGTCCTTTATGGGGCTAAGGTGAAACAACAGTTAATAACCTTTGAGCAATCCATGTCTCAACCGAGGCTGACGACTATGGCTAATAAACTAAATGCGGCTTATTCTGGCTTGGCCCACCAGCGTATTCTGACTAAAGACGTAGACCTCTCCTCCACCGAACAGCAGCTAACCGATTGCCTGTTAAAGATGATGGAGTCTGAAGATGAGCAAGAACATGGGGAGCCTTATCTGGATGGCTTGCACTTTATGCTTAGCCAGCCGGAGTTTGCCCATGGCCAGCGGGTGTTAGCCCTGATGGAATTGGTTGAGCACAGAAATCTGCTGAGGATTATTGCCCCGCAGGGACTGACCGGTCATAGGGTGCGGGTAGTTATTGGTGAGGAGAACGAGGAGGAGGTTATCCGCGACTACAGCGTGGTTATTACCCGATATGGTCTGGCTAACGAAGCTGTTGGTACCATAGGTGTAGTGGGGCCTACCCGGATGCCTTATGCCCGGACTATTTCCACCGTGGACTACCTGTCCTCGGTGATGAGTAAACTGGTGGCTGAGCTGTATGGAAAAGAACCGCCGTCGGGTTAGTTCTGTATAATGCCTCTTGATGAAAAGATAATAAAGAGGATGGGTTTTTGCCCAAAAACCCGTTAAGGGGGAAGGTAGATAATAATGACGGAAGAAGAGCAAACCAATAAAGAAGAACCAGAGGTTGCTGAGGTAGAGGGTATAGAGGATATAGAGGTGTTGAAACAGTCTCTGTCTGAGGAGAAGGAAAAAGCAGAGGGTTATCTGGCTAACTGGCAAAGGGCTCAGGCGGATTTCATTAATTACAAGCGGCGTAGTGAACAGGAAAAGCAGGAGCTTGGTAAATTTGCCAACTCCGTGCTTATGCTTGGCCTTTTGCCTATCTTGGATGACCTGGAAAGAGCCTTCGCTTCTGTGCCTGGTGAGCTGGCTAAACTTACCTGGGTGGATGGTGTAAGATTCATTGAGCGTAAGCTATGGGCGACTCTGGAGGCACAAGGGCTGTCCCAGATTAAGGCACAGGGTGAGCCATTTGACCCCAAGTTTCACGAAGCGGTGAGGCACGGTAAGGGTAAAGAGGGAATGGTCATTGAGGAGTTGCAAAAGGGCTACAAGCTAGACGATAGGGTCATTCGCCCCGCTATGGTAATAGTGGGTAGCGGGGAAGAAGAGGAACAAAAGGAGGAATAAATAATGGGAAAGGTTATAGGAATTGATTTAGGTACAACCTTCTCTGCAGTAGCGGTGATGGAGGCAGGGGAGCCGTTAATTATCCCCAATGCTGAGGGTGGTCGTATTACTCCTTCGGTAGTGGCAGTGAGTAAGGGTGGCGAGCGCCTGGTAGGTCAGGTAGCAAAGCGTCAAGCCATTGTTAACCCTGATAACACTGTCTCCAGCATCAAACGTCTGATGGGGCGTAAATTTGACTCACCTACCGTTGAGTATGATAGAAAACTTCTGCCATTTAAGATAACCAAGGCAGCCAATGGCGATGCCTGGGTGAAGATGGGCGACAAAGAATATAGCCCGTCTGAAATCTCGGCAATGATTCTGCAAAAGCTTAAAGCAGACGCTGAGGCTTACCTCGGGGAGAAAGTCACCGAGGCCGTAATCACCGTGCCCGCCTATTTTAACGATAGTCAGCGGCAGGCAACCAAGGATGCCGGTAAGATAGCCGGATTAGAAGTATTGCGCATAGTCAATGAGCCAACCGCTGCCTCCCTGGCCTACGGCCTGGACAAGAAGACAGAGGAAACCATCGCTGTCTATGACCTTGGTGGTGGCACCTTTGATGTATCCATCCTTGAGCTGGGTGAAGGCACTTTCCAGGTCAAGTCCACCAATGGTGATACCCACCTCGGCGGTGATGACTTTGACCAGAGAGTTATGGACTGGCTATGCGATGAGTTCAAACGGGACCAGGGCATAGACCTGCGGAAGGATAAGATGGCTCTACAGCGACTGAAGGAAGCCGCCGAAAAGGCTAAATGTGAGCTATCAACCGTTCAGCAGACAGAGGTTAACCTCCCCTTTATCACTGCCGATGCCAGTGGCCCCAAGCACCTTAACATTAACCTCACGCGGGCTAAGCTGGAGCAGCTGGTAATGGACCTGGTGGAGAAAAGCCTGGGTCCCTGCCAGCAGGCACTAACCGATGCGGAAAAGACGGCAGCCCAGATTGACGAGGTGGTTATGGTTGGCGGGCAGACCAGAACTCCCCTGGTTCAGGAGAAGGTAAAACAATTCTTCGGTAAAGAACCTCATAGGGGGGTTAACCCTGATGAGGTGGTAGCTGTCGGTGCTGCTATTCAGGCCGGAGTGCTCAAAGGAGAAGTAAAGGATGTCCTGCTGCTTGACGTTACCCCTCTTACCCTGGGTATTGAAACCCTTGGTGGAGTAGCTACCCCGCTGATTACTCGTAATACAACTATCCCCACCTCCAAGAGCCAGATTTTCAGCACTGCCGCTGATAATCAGCCCAGTGTGGAGATTCATGTCCTCCAGGGGGAGAGACCTATGGCTGCGGATAACAGGACACTGGGACGGTTTATGCTTGATGGTATCCTGCCGGCGCCACGGGGCATGCCCCAGGTTGAAGTCAGCTTTGATATTGATGCCAATGGCATTCTCAGTGTCAAGGCTCATGACAAGGGTACCGGTAAGGAACAAAAAATTACTATAACTGCTTCCAGCGGACTCTCTAAAGAGGATGTAGAGAAGATGCAGCATGAGGCAGAGGCGCACGCTGCCGAGGATACCAAGCGACGGGAAGAGGTAGAAACGCGCAACACTGCCGATACCATGGCTTACACTGCGGAAAAGACTCTGAGGGATCATAAGGATAAGATATCGTCAGAGTTGAACCAGGAGGTAGAGGAGAAGGTAAAAGCGGTTCGCTCAACGCTGCAGGGTGCAGATATTGACGCTATCCGCCGGGCAACTCAGGAGTTAAACGAAGTCATGCAAAAGGTAGGAACGGCTGTCTACCAGCAGCAACAGCAACCACCCCCGGGTGGTGAGGCACCACCGGAAGGCGAAGGCAAGGGAGATGAAGAAGGTACCGTGGAAGGTGAGTTCCGCGAGGTCTAGGTATGCCAGCAAAACGGGATTATTATGAAGTTCTCGGTGTGAGTGAAAATGCTACCGATGAGGAAATAAAGCGAGCCTTTCGTAAGCTGGCCTTTGAGTATCACCCCGACCGCAACCGTGATGATGGGGCGGAAGGGAAGTTTAAAGAGGTAAACGAAGCCTACGAAGTGCTCGCTGACCCTGATAAGCGTGCTGCCTATGACCGCTTTGGGCATAGTGGTGCCGGAGGAGTCTTCGGGCGGGGCTTTGAGGGGTTTGATTTCAGTGGCTTCGGTGATATCTTTGATGCCTTCTTTGGCGGAGCAACTACCGCCACTCGTCAGGCACCACAGCAGGGTGCTGACTTACAGCATAAGCTGACTATTACTTTTGAGGAAGCAGCCTTCGGCTGTGAGAAGGAGATAAATATATCCCGCATCGAGAGCTGCTCCCTGTGTCAGGGTGTTGGCTCTAAGCCGGGGAGTCAGCCCAGTCGATGTCCCAGCTGCGATGGCACCGGGCGAGTGCGCCGGGTTCAGCAGAGTCTCTTCGGTCGCTTCACTAATGTTACTACCTGCTCCCGATGCCATGGTGAGGGTAGGGTTATAACCGAGCCCTGTCCGCAGTGTCGGGGCACGGGTAAGGATAAGCGTAAGCGTGATATTATAGTCAAAACCCCGGCCGGAGTTGATGACGGCACTCAGGTACGCATTATAGGTGAGGGTAATGCCGGGACAAGGGGTGGTCCCTCAGGTGACCTTTATATAATGCTCTCAGTGCAGCAGCACGAGTTCTTCGAACGGGATGGTGACAATATTCTCTATGAGTTACCAATCAACTTTGCTCAAGCCGCCCTCGGTATTGAGGTAGAGGTGCCTACTCTGGATGGTAACACCAAACTTAAGATTCCAGCTGGCAGTCAGACGGGTAGCGTCTTCCGGCTTAAAGGTCGGGGTGTTACCCATTTGCGCAGGAACGGGCGCGGCGACCAGCTGGTTGAGTTACTTATAGTTACTCCCGATTCACTAAATAAGAAACAGCGCCAGCTATTTCAGGAGTTGGCTGACAGCCTTGGGCCCGCTAAACGACGTAAGGGTAAATGATTTCCGGGCAGTTTTTGTAAGACTGTAATACCTTTTAGCGTCTGAAGAGGGAAAATAACTTCCACTTGCGACCGGTCAGTTCATGCCTTGCCTCAGCTGACATCAGCTCATCTACCGCCTGCTGAGGTTTAACATCTTCGTACAGTACCTTATAGATCCTTTCGGTGATGGGCATTTCCAGTCCAATTTGCTGGGCTAGATTCCAGGCGACGATAGTGGTGCTTACCCCTTCTGCCACACCGTTCATCGAGTCTGTTATCTCCTTTAGCGGGCGCTCCTTGGTTAACTCCACCCCTACATAGTGGTTACGGCTTAGCGGGCTGGCACAGGTAGCCATTAAATCACCTAAGCCGGCCAGTCCGGAGAAGGTGAGAGGGTTTGCCCCGAGGGCAGTGCCGAGGGCGGTCATCTCAGTCAAGCCGCGTGTGATAAAGGCTGCCTTGGCATTGTCACCGTAGCCCAGTCCGTCAGCTATGCCGGCACCCAGGGCGATGATATTTTTTAATGCTCCTCCCAGTTCTATCCCTATGACGTCAGTGTTGGTAAATACGCAGAGTTTGGGAGTGGATAATAGTCTTTGAGTCTTCCTGGCTACAGTCTCGTCCCTGGCAGCTACTACTGTAGCCGCTGGTAAGTTACTGAGAATTTCACGGGAGAGATTAGGTCCGGAAAGAACACAAATACTGGGCCAGAGGTTAGGCTCTATCTCATCGGCGATCACCTGCGACATACGTTTGCTGCTGCTGATCTCCAAGCCCTTGGCGGCACTCACTATTATCATTGACTCCTTGAGGTGCTTGGCGACTAAACTTATGTTCTGTCGCATCGTCTGCGATGGCACTGCCAGGATTACGGCTTTTACATCGGTTAGTGCCTCGTCTAAGGATGTGGTGGTGGACAGCCGGTTGGGAAAGGTAACGTCAGGCAGGGCGGCATCAGGCCCGTTCTTTGTTAGTCTGGTGGCTTCCCTCTTGGTACGTGCCCATAGCTTGACCTGGTGTCCTTTATGAGCCAGCACCATCCCCAGAGTTATGCCCCAGGAGGTGGTGCCGATGATGGCAACCTTGGGCATATATCTTATACCCTGGTCCCTGTGGACAGGGGTGGATTTACTTTATCAGCCTTCTCACCTAGCTTACGCTCCCTGCCCGTTATTAACCTGGCGATGTTGTCCCGGTGCATGATAATAATTAATAGTGCACCTATTAAAGCATAAACCAGATATTCAATGGGGAATCCGTTCATGATAGTGAGAGGCACTAATATAGCATAGGTGCCTACCGCTCCAGCCATGGAGCCTAGTGATGCAAACCTGGTTAAACCGGCGCTGATGATGCCAATCTCCCCGCCAAATAGTGCTGCCACCGGGCACAAGGCAATTAGCCCGCCAAAGAAGGTGGAAACACCCCTCCCCCCCCGTAATCCAAGAAAGATAGGCCAGATATGCCCGACCATGGCCGCTAAAGCGGCTATGACCTGAGCCAGAAACGCTCCCAGGGCAAAGTCGCCTACTACCATATAGCTTCTACCGATTATCAATGCAGCCAGGATTACCGCCAGCGCTCCCTTAAACATATCAAGGCCGACCACCAGAAGCGCTTCTTTCTTGCCCACCGTTCGCAGGACATTTGTTGCCCCTGTCTTGCCGCTGCCGTAGTCTCTGACGTCTACCCTGACGCATATTTTGCTTACAAATGCGCCAAAGGGAATAGAGCCCAGAAGATAACCAATGGCTGCCACGGCGAAAAACTTGGCGATCAGCATGGTTCACCCCTCGTTTTGAAGACTAAACGTAACGGGTTGCCAATGAAGCCGAACGACTGGCGCAGCTTGTTCTCTAGGTAGCGCTGATAGGAAAAATGTATTAGCTTGGTATCGTTAACAAAGAAGACAAAAGTCGGTGGGTTCACTTCAGCCTGGGTGGCATATAAAATCTTTAGCTGTTTACTGCCGGTTCGTGGCGGGTTGTGGGCTCCTACTGCTTGCTGGACGACACTATTTACTTCGGCAGTAGGTATTCGTTTGAGTCTCTCCTGATATACCTGGCATACCTGGGGCATTATCCTGTCGACCCCCTGCCTATATTTAGCTGAAGTATACAGCACTGGCGCATAAGACGCAAATTTGAGCTGACTCCTGATGTATTCACTGTGTTCAGTTATGTTCGTATCCTTAACTAAGTCCCATTTATTAACAACCACCACAATCCCCCTGGCTGCTTGCTGGATATAGCCAGCAATATGCATGTCTTGAGCTGTGGCTGGCTCAGTAGCATCAAGGACAAGTAAGGCTACGTCAGCTCGGTCAATAGCTCGCAGGGCACGGATTACACTATACCTTTCCACTCCTGCTCCTACTCGCCCCCGCCGCCTTATTCCACTTGTGTCAATAAATAGCACACTTTGTTCATTAAAGTCAAGCAGGGTATCTATGGCATCGCGGGTGGTTCCCGGAGTATCATCAACGATAGCCCGCTCCCCACCCCAGAGGGCGTTTAACAGCATTGACTTGCCAACATTAGGCCTGCCGACAATAGCCACTTTCATATTCTCCGGTTCAGCTTCAGCCGGCGTTGGTGACGGTAGCAACGTGATAACTCTATCCAGTAGCTCAGCAGTCCCCCGACCATGATAGGCGCTAATGACCATTGGTTCACCCATCCCCAGCTCACAAAATTCTACTGCCTCGGTCTCAAACTTGGTGTTATCTGCCTTATTAGCTGCTAATACTATGGTCTTGCTCGTCCGGCGAAGCATATCAGCGATTTCCTGGTCTAGGGTTATCACACCGCTCCGGACGTCCACTAGGAAGATAATAACGTCTGCCTCACTGATGGCTACCTCTACCTGTTCCTTAACCCTTTGAGCGACGGTAGATTGGGGCTTTAGCTCCAGACCGCCGGTATCAACTATGGTGAACCCGACTCCCTGCCATGAAACATCAGCCAGTACGCGGTCGCGTGTCGTCCCGGGCAAATCCTCTACAATGGCTATCCGCTTACGTGCCAGCCGATTTAGTAGAGTGGATTTGCCCACATTCTGTCTGCCAACTATAGCTACGATAGGTTTAGCCATCGCTATCTTCAAAAGCCTCCAAGTTTCTTCCTCATCTCAACTCTCTAATCGGTTTCTACCTCGCCTTCCTGCTCAAGTGTATCGGCAAGCTCCTGGAGCCTGCCTGACATCTCGCGATACAGGGCATAATCCGAGTTTTTAATTTCCTTATTCCCTTCAAACCAGTTCTTCAGATATTCTAGTCTTTCCCTAAGCTCCTCTTCGCTTTTCATAGGCTGCTCCTTCACCGATTTAAGCCACCCTGACTCCACAAAGATGCTATATTCTATCACAACCCCGTTATGGAAAAACATCCCTGCTTGGTGCTAGAATGATAGTTGAGTTGCAGAAATGATTAAACAAAATGTTACCCGGATATTGAGTGAACTACCGGAAGGGGTTCAACTGGTAGCCGCTGCCAAAACAAGACAACCAGCGGAGATTCTGGAGGCTATTGAGGCCGGGATACAAATTGTGGGGGAAAACTACGTCCAGGAAGCCGAAAGGGCGTATGAATTGGTGGGGAACAGGGTGAAGTGGCATTTTATAGGGCATCTTCAAAAGAATAAGGTGAAAAAGGCGGTAGGGCTGTTTGACATGATAGAGACCGTTGATTCTATTGCAATCGCCGGTGAGATTGATAAAAGATGCGCTCAGATTGGTAAAGTGATGACGGTGCTAATTGAGATAAACAGCGGTCGGGAAGAGCAAAAGTCGGGCGTATTCCCGGAGGATACCGAGCAGTTAGTAAAGGAGATTTCCGCCCTTCATAACATGAAAGTGATGGGTCTTATGACCATGGGGCCCGGCTTCGGGAACCCCGAAGATTCAAGGTCTTACTTTGTGGAAACGAAGAAAATATTTGAGAAGATTAAAGGGCTTAATCTGCCTGGTGTGGAGATGCGGTACCTCTCAATGGGTATGACAAATTCTTATAAAGTTGCTGTGGAGGAAGGGGCGAATATAGTGCGGATAGGAAGCAAGATATTCGGCGAGAGGGACTATTCACAGGCTACCTAGTCACTACTGACCATCCCAGTGTTACCCGTTGACAAAGTACCAGCCGTCATGCTATTATGATTATAGACATATGTTCATAATATCTCTTTTATGGACGTAGGTTCGGAATAGAGACAGAGGTAAAAGCATTATGAGCAGGATACCGAAGTGCCGTCGTGTCGCCTTTATGCCGGAGATAACCTATTTTAAGCCGGCTGGGGTGCCTGCTCGTACCCTTGAGGAGGTGCGCCTTTCCGTAGAGGAAGCCGAAGCCATACGCCTGAAGGACCT
>CAZRDI010000023.1:0-14170 GCA_964598825.1 uncultured Dehalococcoidales bacterium | reverse complement strand
CGGACAATGCTGTCATCAACCACCACCAGCCGCTTGCCATCCAGCATCTGGGGCAGGGGATTAAACTTCAGCTTGACGCCAAGGTCCCTGATACGCTGGTCAGGTTCAATAAAGGTTCGCCCCACATAACGGTTCTTCAGCAGTCCCTCACCGAGGGGAATACCTGACTGGTGGGAATAACCAATACCGGCAGCAGTCGCTGAATCGGGCACTCCCATAACCAGGTCGGCATCAACCGGATACTCATCAGCCAGTCCTGCTCCCATAGCCTGACGGACTGGATATAGCAGCTTACCGTTAATCACACTATCAGGACGGGCAAAATAGATATACTCAAAGATACACAGCGCTCTCCTGCCCACTTCCTCCCGATAACTGTTGACACCGTCTTTACTGATGGTAACTATCTCGCCCGGCTCAATCTCCCTGACAAAAGTGGCGCCAATGTGGTCAAGAGCACAGCTCTCTGAGGCAATAACCCAGTTACCATTGATAGCCCCCAGGCACAACGGACGCACGCCGAGGGGGTCACGAACACCAAAGAGGGTATCCTTGGTCAGAAGCGTCAGAGAATATGCTCCCTGAAGCCGATGCATGGCATACCTTATCCTGTTCACCCAGCCCTTCTCAGTGGAGGAGAGAATTAGATTAGCGATAGCCTCAGTATCTGTGGAGGTATGAAAGGTATAGCCCTGCTCGGAGAGCTCTTCATAGAGATGCTCGGCGTTTATAATGTTTCCGTTGTGGGCCACGGCCAGGGAGTCTGAGCCCTCACCCACCACAATAGGCTGGACGTTAGCTACCCGGCTGGAACCTCTGGTGGAATAACGATTGTGCCCAATGGCAATATTCCCGCTGAGCTTACTTAACGAATCCTCATTAAAAGCCTGGGAAACCAGCCCCATCCTGGCATGAACCTGGAGCCCTTTACCATCTGTGGTAGCAATACCGGCACTTTCCTGGCCACGGTGCTGGAGGGCAAATAAAGCAAAGAAGGTAAGCCTAGCTACATCCTCATCAGGGGCATAAACACCAAAAACGCCGCAACTTTCGTGCAAGTTTATCCGCCTTTTAACTCATGCTGACTTTACCATATTAATTATAGTCCATTTTCGGCTAGCAGGTCAAGCTACCTGAACCTGTGGTAGTGTATTAATTTGATTAGTGTTTTATTTCAGTATGTAGTAGAATACGTCCTGGCAAACTTTGCAGTAACTAGGTAGGCAATGTGTGATGCAATCCAGACAAAAGGTCCAATGCTACATCACGCGCGAACAAGCTAGGTCACTACAAGTGCTAGTATTCGAACACGTTGACTATCCCGACGCTGGGGTACAGGTGCCCGCCGGAAGCATTGAGCCGGGCGAGACTCCAGAAGAAGCTGCCCTGCGCGAAGCCTGGGAAGAAAGTGGAGTACGGGAGCTGCGCGTGCAACGCTACATCGGCAAATTCCACTGGTGGCATGCGGATCGACGTGAGGATAATGAGCGCCACGTCTTCCAACTGACAACCTTACAGACGCTGCCTGAGCGTTGGGGGCATATCGTGTCCGCCGGAGTTAAAGACAAGGGGATTCGTTTTGCCTACCACTGGCTAGACTGCGCCGTTGCCGCACAAGTGTTGAGCGGTAACCAAGGCGACTATTTGCAATATCTTGCATTACCATAACTACTGTCAAAATAATACATTACCGAACCTGTTGCTTAATCCAGACACCGTGCTTTCAACCAATCGATAACCAGAGCCATTGCCTTCTCATTCTGGCGCAGTCTGTGACCGGCACCGTCAACTATAATCATCTGCTTGGGCTCCCCTGCCCTGGCATACAACTTATGGGCGTGACTCACATCCACCACCTCATCCCGGTTACCATGCACCAGCAATAAGGGTCTGGGGGCAATTCCGGCCACGTATTTTACAGGGCTAACCAGCTTAAACCCCCTGAACCACTCCTCCACTGAATAAGGGAAGTCTTTATCTCTGATTATGTCAATGCTGCGGAAGTGGTCAATAACAGACTGCGGCTCATCAACCTTATCAAAAAAACTAAACTCAGCAGGACAGGCACACGTAACAACAGATGCTACCCTCTTGTCCCGTGAGGCTACGCATACCGATACAGCCGCCCCACCGCTAAAACCGAGCAGTGACAGACGGGATAAATCCACCTCAGGTAAAGCACACAGGTAGTCAATAACCGCCTTCAAGTCCTCAGTCCAACCCAGCATATCAAAGTTGCCGCCACTGGCCCCCGTACCCCTGAAGTTAAAAATAAATACGGCAAAACCATGACGGCAAATTCTCTCCGCAAACAAGGGATAACCGCTTTCATTGCTGGCAGGTTTTCGAGCCGGGATACCATGACAAACGCAAACGGCAGGATATGGAGCCCGGACACCCTTATCAGGCAGGTAAAGCCGACCGACAATCTTTAGGTCGTCCAGGTCCAGAGTAACAGTTTTTCTGTCCATTAATATTATGTCAACCTCATTAGCACAAAAAACTCCCTGTTCCCCGCAGCGCCAAGGATAGGTGAAGCCACCAATCCCCCCAGCTTGAAGCGATGGTCTGTCATCCAGGCAATAAACCGCCCCAGAACCCTGGCATGCACCACGGGCTGCTTAACCACTCCCCCCTTCCCCACCTCTCTCCTCTCGGCTTCAAACTGCGGTTTAATAAGCACCAACAAACAACCTCTATCTTTCAGGAGCTCAGCCACGGATGGTATCACCTTCTCTACCGAGATAAAAGACACATCCATGGTTGCCATATCCACCTTCTCCGGTAAAGAGACGGGATAGCGAGCGTTCACCCTGTCCATAACCACCACCCGTGAATCTTGCCTCAACGAATAGTCTATCTGGCCATAACCTACATCTATGGCATAGACCCGCTCCGCTCCCCGCTTGAGCAGGCAATCGGTAAAGCCGCCGGTTGACGCTCCGATATCAGCCACTACTTTGGAACGGACGTCAAGATGAAATTGGTCAAGGGCATAGTCAAGCTTGATACCGCCACGACCAACAAAAGGCGGCGGCTCAAGGACGGTAATCTCCGCCTCTTCAGCCACCAGAGTCCCCGGCTTAACAGCCACCTTCCCATCCACCACCACCTCTCCAGCCATAACCAGAGCCTGCGCTTTAGTACGGCTCTCTACCAGCCCTCTTTCCACAAGTAAACTATCAATGCGGCGTTTGTTCAATTCTCAAATGTCTACGAAATAGGATAACACTCATATATAACATAGTTCGGCATTATTCATGAGGAATTTAAAAGGACTATATAAAAATGCAAGCCTGCCCTGCTCAGGCAGCCCTGCCTGACTTTAAAGCCCGGTAACCACAAGCGGATATTCAGCAATACTTTTTGATTAATTCCTCTGCCCGTCTTAACAGTTCATCAGGCTTCACTGGCTTCTGAACATAGCCCTCGGCCTCCGTGGTCACCCCTGCCGATAAAGGTATATTCACCTTATCTATACCACGGGGAAATATGGTCAGCATCAACACTGGAATATCAGAAAAAAAGTAATAGTGAGGATTCTCTTTGAGTTCTTTGCAGACAGCAAAACCGTCCTTTCCGGGCATCACAACATCCAGAATAATCAGGTCAGGCTTCTCCTCCACCACTTTCTTTAAGCCCTCATCACCGCTATATGCAGTGACTACCTGATATTTACTCTCAAGAACGGTTTTTGTTGCTTCTACAAAATCGGGGTCGTCATCAACGAGAAGGATCTTAATTTCCTTTTGCACCCCTTCTCCTCCTTTCCTCTGCCCTGGTCACGATACCGGAGCTCGGAGCTATGCCCTCTTTACCAGGAGCTTAGTCACTCGTACAACCAGAGTAGAAGGATCAATCGGCTTCTCAACATAATCGTCAAAGTTGAGCTCCAATCCGGTTTCCAGCTCATATCTTCGGCGGCTGGCATCCTCCTTTACTGAGGTCAGAATCAGTATGGGTATATTACTATACTTGGAACGCCTGGGGTCCTGAACCTCCTTCAAGACAGCAAATCCATCCATCTTGGGCATCAGAAGGTCTAATATCATCAGGTCCGGTCTCTCGTCCTCTAGCTTGCTTAAACCCTCTTCCCCGTCACAAGCTGTAATCACCTGATGGGAGTGAGCCTCCAAGACAGCACATATTGCTTCTCGGATATCAGGATCATCGTCTACCACTAGGATTTTTGCCTGCTTTGCCATTTCATCCTCCTACATTAATGGTCTGGGTAGCAGTCCTGCCCTCTCTACAATTGCGGGCACCATATCCTCCCAACCCACCGCCATTATATGGACGCCATGAACGCCCGGTATATCCTTAATTTGCTCTATTATCTCAAGGCATATTTTCAACCCTTCTTCCTTAGCATCCTTAGCATCTTCCATCCTGGTAACTATCTCGTCGGGGACACTGACACCGGGAACGTAGTCCCGCATATAGCGGGCCATACCTGCCGACTTAATCGGTATAACCCCGGCGAGAATGTGTGTCTTCTTGTCCAGTCCTTCTTTGGTTACCTCTTTCATCCACTCCGCAAACTTTGGTACGTCATAGATAGCCTGTGTCTGGATAAAATCGGCCCCTGCCTCTACTTTCTTGGCTAATCTCATAACCCGGTAATCAAAGGGGTCGGCATAGGGGTTCTCCGCAGCCCCAATGAACACCGGCACTTCCCCCGAAATCTTTTCTCCAGACAGGAACTTATTCTCATCCCGCATCTGGCTTATCGTTTGAATAAGCTGAATAGAATCCAAGTCAAAAACACCCTTAGCCATAGGATGGTCACCAAATTTCTGGTGGTCCCCCGTCAGACAAAGGATATTCCCGATGCCCAGAGCCACTGCTCCCAAAACATCGCTCTGTATGGCAATCCTGTTTCTATCACGGCAAACTATCTGCATTATCGGTTCGGCACCCAGTTGCTTTAAAATGACACAGCCGCTAATACTGGACATGCGGGCAATAGCAGTCTGGTTATCGGTTACATTTAATGCATCGCAACAGGTCTTGAGCAACTCGCCTTTTCTCTGGACTACACTCATTACTGCCCCTCTGGGAGGGCCCGCCTCAGCAGTTACTGCAAATCCTCCGCTATCCAACACCTTCTCCAGGTTAGTCCCCGCTTTCATATCTTAACACTCCTTCTTTTTTCACCTCTGGCAGTAGCCAAACTCTTAGGTAAGGTAAAGGTGAATTTACTTCCTACTCCCGTTTCGGGGCAAGGGCTTTCCGCCCTAATTTCACCACCATGAGCCTCAATAATCCTTTTACTAATCGGGAGACCCAGACCGGCTCCCGCCGAGTCTACCCTTATGCCCCGGTAGAAATCGGTGAATATCTTGGGCAGGTCATCAGGGTCAATGCCAACCCCGGTATCCATAACCTCCACCAGAATAGTCTCAGCCTCATCACTCATTCTAAGGGTCACTGTTCCACCCTCAGGGGTAAACTTAACGGCATTCCCCAGCAGGTTGGTAAACACCTGCTCCAGGCGGTTGGGGGCACCGGTAATCACTGGTAAATCCTCAGGCACGAAAATCTCCAGATGAACCCCCTTCTCCACAGCCAGCCGCTCAATAACATCACTGGTGCTTGATACCACTTTGAGGAGAGCCATCTCCTCCATCTTTAATTCCCTGGCTTCAATACGTGAGATGTCCAGGATATTATCAATCAAATTTAAGAGCCCTTTTATTCTCTCGCTGCTTCTTACTAACATATCCTTTTGTTTCCCGGTCACCTCTCCGGCATAGCCGTTAAGTATAACCTGATGATAGCTCTCAACCGCAGCCAGGGGAGATTTCAGGTCATGGGAAGCTATAGACAGAACGTGCGCCAGCGTGTCACGGCTATTCCTTAGCCTGGAGGAGACCACACCAACCAGTCTCTTCATAACCTTATAGCCTATACCGGTCTCTTTTTCAAGCAGCTGCCAGAGACCTGCCGTATCAATGACAATCACCTTGGTCTTTTCAACACACCTTGCCGACATGGTCAGGGGATAGGCTTCCCCACCCCACCATCCAAAAGCCTGCCCCTTGGTTATCACGTCAATGACTCCATGCCTACCCGACTTGGAGCCAATCCGAAGCGACATCTCCAGGACAACCCTCCCGTCCTCCACAATGTAGAGCCTGTTGGCTGGTTCACCCTCCCTGAAGATAACCGTCTCCGGTTTGAAGACCTTCTCCCGGCACAGCCCTACTATCTTATCCAGCTCATCATCGGTGAGCTCTTCAAATAGCTGGGATACGGCTAGAAGTTGCTTGTTAACAGACGCCATATGCTCTCCCTACATTGCTATAACACTTGCCTTTTTAAATTATACAGTTATAATCATCCAGTGTCTACAAGGCTATCTCAAGTGACGGGCACAAGCCCTTGACAAAAGCATGGGCACTGGCTATACTTATGTCATCTGAAAATTGAATAAGCAAAGGCTGAGAACGAGAGTAGTAAGCTTCAAAGCAAGGCTCAGAGAGCCGGGTAAGGTGTGAGCCGGCGCCAGTGCAGAAGCTGAATGGGCTCGGGAGCTGCGAGTCGAAAGGGATTTTATCCGAGTAGGCTTTGACGGAGAGGGCACCGTTAGCAGAGCCCGGGGTATCGCTCCAGGATACTGAAGCCGTACCTGAATGAGATGGTTGTCTGGATAACCAGGTAACCAATTAGGGTGGCACCGCGAAGAATTAATCTCTCGCCCCTACGGGCGAGAGATTTTTTTATGGTAATACCGGTGGAGGTCATATGTACCATCCAACACTAGAAGAAGTTAAACAATACCGGGAGCAAGGCAACATGATACCCGTCTACCGGGAAATTATCGCCGACCTAGAGACACCCGTGTCTGCCTTCCTTAAAATTAATCGCGGTGGCTATTCTTTCCTCCTGGAAAGTGTCGAGGGCGGCCAGCAACTGGCACGGTATAGCTTCATAGGCACCGAGCCTTACCGCGTACTGACCACCAGAGGAGAGGGTAAGATTGACCCGTTGCCTCTCATTGCCGAGGAGCTAAACAAGCACAAGATAGTACCAGTCAGTGACCTTCCCCGCTTCTGCGGCGGTGCCGTAGGCTACCTCGCCTACGAAACAGTGACCCGCTTTGAGGAGTTGCCCTCCCCACCCCACGACCCCTTAGGCGTACCTGAATCGTTTTTCATGTTCGTGGATACCATGCTCGTCTTTGACCATGTCACTCATAAGATTAAGGTCATGAGCTACGTCCACCTTGACGGAGACATAGAGAAAGCATATCAAAAAGCGGTGGCGCGGATTGACGACCTGGTGGACAGGCTAAGCCAGCAACTACCGCCAAGCCAGTCCGGGAAAGCTACATCCCACACTACAGGCAACGGCACCCCTTCCTCAAACTTCTCCAGGGAAGAGTATGAAGCCAGCGTGCTTAAGATAAAGCAGTATATAACCGAGGGCGAAGCCATTCAGGTGGTGCCGTCCCAGCGCTGGGCACAGCCTACCAGTCTGGCTCCCTTTGAAATTTATAGAGCCCTGCGCACCATTAATCCTTCACCGTATATGTTCTTTCTTGATTTCACCGATTTTCATATCGTCGGGGCTTCCCCCGAGATTCTGGTTAGAGTAGAGGACGGCATGGTAATGACCCGCCCCCTTGCCGGAACCCGACCACGAGGGGAAACCCCCGCCGAGGATGCCCGGCTGGAGCAGGAGCTCAAAAGTGATGAAAAGGAGCGTGCCGAGCACATAATGCTGGTGGATTTGGGACGCAATGACATCGGGCGGGTGAGCGAGCCGGGCACGGTTGAAGTCAGTGACCTGATGGATGTTGAGCGTTATTCCCATGTCATGCACCTGGTCACTCACGTGCAGGGCAAGCTGCGAGAAGATATGACCGCCTTTGATGCCCTGCGGGCCTGCTTCCCCGCCGGCACCGTCTCCGGTGCGCCCAAAATCCGGGCGATGGAGATAATCGCCGAGGTTGAGCCGGAGAAGAGAGGTCCCTACGCCGGAGCGGTGGGCTACTTCTCTTTCTCAGGCAACATGGATATGGCTATTGCCATAAGAACCATGGTAGTGAAAAACGGCATCGCCTATACGCAGTCTGGAGGCGGCATTGTCTATGATAGCGTGCCCGAGCGCGAGTATGAGGAAACCATGAATAAGGCACAGGCGCTGCTTAAAGCCATCAGCCAAGCCGAGGGGAATCATGCTGTTACTGATTGATAACTATGATAGTTTCACTTATAATCTCTTCCAATACCTGAGTGAGCTTGGGGAGGAGGTAGTGGTAGTGCGTAATAATAAGACCACTCTTGAAGAGATTAGCCGGATGCGGCCTCAGCGGATAGTTATCTCGCCCGGCCCGTCCACACCGCAGCACGCCGGCATCTCCAACGAGGTCATCAAGCACTTCGGCTCCAAGCTGCCCATACTCGGCGTCTGCCTCGGTCACCAGTGCATCGGTTACAGCTACGGGGCTTCAGTCGGGCGGGCTAACGAGATAATGCACGGCAAGTCCTCCCGGATACACCATAACCACCAGGGAGTGCTGGCAGGGTTACCCGATCCCTTTTCAGCCATCCGCTATCACTCGCTAATAGTTGAGCGTGAGAGACTACCGGACTGCCTTGAGGTAACAGCATGGACGGACGACGGCACTATTATGGGACTGCGGCACCGCCAGCACCCGGTAGAGGGCATCCAGTTCCACCCGGAATCGTTCATGACCGAAGCCGGTAAGGACTTACTTAAAAATTTCCTAGCGGGGGTGAGGAATGATTAAAGAAGCTATTACATCTTTAATATCGGGAAAGTCGCTGACTATGGATGAGGCGGCCTCGGTGATGGAGGAGATAATGAGCGGCGAGGTCACTCCGGCCCAGCTTGGCGCCTTCCTCACCGCCCTCAGGCTCAAAGGGGAGACGGTTGATGAAATCACCGGACTGGCTAAGACGATGAGGGCTAAAGCGGTCCCGGTGACCGTTGCCGGACCGTTGGTGGACACCTGTGGCACCGGTGGTGACGGCGCCCACACCTTCAACATCTCCACCGCTGCTGCCTTTGTTGCCGCCGGAGCCGGGCTCAAGGTTGCCAAGCACGGTAACCGGGCGATGAGCAGTCAGTGTGGCAGCGCCGACGTGCTGGAGGCATTGGGAGTCAAAATCGACCTTAATGCCGGGCAGGTGCAAAAGTGCCTGGATGAGGTGGGAATAGGCTTCATGTTCGCCCCGGTATTCCACCCCGCCATGAAATACGCCGCCGCCCCCCGGCGTGAGATTGGCATCCGCACCGTATTTAATATCATCGGCCCGCTTACTAATCCCGCCGGTGCCGGGGCTCAGGTGCTCGGTGTCGCCGATGAAACGCTGGTGGAAAAGCTGGCGCTGGTACTCAAAAGCCTGGGTTGCCACCACGCACTGGTAGTCCACGGAGAGGACGGCCTGGATGAAATCACAGTTACCGGGAAAACCAGAATATGCGAACTCAAAGACGGCAACATTAAAAGCTACTCCATCAGCCCCGAGGACTTCGGTCTGTTCAGAGCTGGACTGGATAGCCTGAGGGGTGGCACTCTTGATGAAAACGCCGACTCATTGCGCAGAGTGCTGGTTAGCATCCCAGGCCCTCAGCAAGACATAGTGCTTATGAATACCGCCGCCGTGCTGCTGGCCGGAGACAGGGTGGAAACCCTGCAACAAGGTATAGATTTAGCCCATAAAGTAGTGGATAGCGGTAAGGCTCTTGATAAATTGGAACAGCTGATTGAGTTCAGTCGAAGTATGACCTAGAGGACATGGAATGATTTTAGACCAGATAGTAGCCGATAACCGACGAGACCTTGAAGCCAGAAAAGGTAGCCTCCCCCTGGAAGAGCTGAAAAAAGCAGCCTCGGAGCAGCCGCCTCCTCTTGACTTCGCTTCGGCGCTACGCGGCGACCGTATTCAGCTCATCGCCGAGGTCAAAAAGGCATCGCCCTCCCGGGGCGTCATCCGTCCCGACTTCAACCCGGTGGAGATAGCCCAAACCTATGCCGCTAACGGCGCTTCGGCTATATCGGTCTTAACCGAAACCAGGCACTTTCAGGGCAGCCTTGACTATCTTAGAACCATCAGGGCAGCGCTGGGAGATAAGAGACTTCCTTTGCTCAGAAAGGACTTCCTCTACGAGCCTTACCAGGTCTATGAATCCCGCACTTACGGCGCCGATTGCCTGCTGCTAATCATAGCTATCTTGACACCGGAGAAATTAAGGGAACTGCTCAGCTTGAGCCACGAATTAAACATGAGCTGTCTGGTGGAGGTGCACAACGAAGCCGAGCTTGAAGTTGCCCTGAACAGTGGTGCTCAGGTAATCGGCATCAACAATCGGGACCTCAATACCTTTGACGTTGACCTGACTACCACCGAACGTCTGCGGCCACTCATCCCCGGGGACAGAATAGCGGTCAGCGAAAGTGGAATAAAAGACCATGACGATATGGAAAAACTGAAAAAGTGGGGGGTTGACGCAGTGCTGATTGGTGAAGCCCTGATGTCAGCGCCTGATATCGCCACCAGAATGAGGGAACTGCTATGACCAGGGTCAAGATTTGTGGATTATCTGAGATAGAGCACGCACTGGCAGCCAGCGAGGCCGGTGCCGATTTTGTAGACGTGGTCTTCGCCCCGAGCCGACGTCAGGTCTCGGTAAAAAGAGCTAAGGAGATTTCGGAAGCTGTTCACAGCCTGAAAAACCCGCCGGAGGTTGTCGGAGTTTTTGTGAATGAAACCGCCAAAGAGGTCAACCGTATTGCCGACTACTGCCATCTGAACCGGGTGCAGCTAAGCGGCGATGAGGCCTGGGAATACTGCCGGGAGATTAAACGGCCAATCATCAAGGCTGTCCATATGACGGAAGGAAAGAAAGTCGGAGAGATCATTACAGAGATAGAAGAAGGTTATAAAGTGGTCTCAAAGAAAGACGTTATCTGCCTGCTGGATACACAAATAGGAGATGTTTACGGCGGGACGGGGCAGACTTTTAACTGGGAACTGGCGGTGGAAGCTGCCGAAAAATTCCCGGTTATGGTTGCCGGAGGGCTAACCCCGGCTAATGTTGGTCAACTGGTCAAGGAGGTTAAGCCTTGGGGAGTAGATGTCTCAAGCGGCGTGGAGACCGATGGCAAGAAAGACATCGCCAAAATCAGAGGCTTCATTGAAGCGGTGAAGTCCCCGCGGAGGGAGGGTTAATCTAATGCTGGTCGTTATGAAAAACGATGCTACGGATAAACAGGTGCAGGCGGTTATCCAGGCAATAGTGGATATGGGCTATCAGGGTGTCCCCATACCGGGAGCCCAGCGGACGGCTGTGTGCATTGTAGGCAACAAGGGAGAGGTCGAGGACTCAAAACTACTCGCCATGGATGGCGTAAAGGAAACCATTCGGGTAACTAAACCATACAAGCTCGTCAGCCGCGAGACGCACCCGGAGTTAACGGTCATTTCCATTGGTAACGTCACCATTGGCGGGGGAAAGCCGGTGATAATGGCTGGACCCTGCGCCGTAGAAAGTGAAGAGCAGGCACTAACGATTGCCCGCCTGGTAAAAGAGTCCGGCGCTCAAATCTTCCGGGGCGGCGCCTTCAAACCGAGGACTTCGCCCTACAGCTTCCAGGGAATGGGGAAAAAAGGGCTGAAAATACTGGAAAAAGTCCGTGAGGAAACTGGCCTGCTGGTTGTGACCGAAGCCACTGACCACACTAATATCGGCGTGGTTGAAGAGTATGCCGATATTATTCAAATCGGAGCCAGGAACATGCAAAATTACTCCCTGCTACGCCGTGCCGGGCACACCTCCAAACCGATACTGCTGAAACGCGGCTTCGCCGCCACCATAGAAGAGCTATTGATGTCAGCCGAGTATATCATGTCCGAGGGGAACAACCGGATTATACTGTGCGAACGGGGAATACGCACCTTTGCCGACAACATGAGAAACACTCTGGACCTGAGTGCTATTCCTTCAATCAAAGAGGTCAGTCACCTGCCCATCGTGGTTGACCCCAGCCACGCCGCCGGGATGAGGGATTACGTCATTCCTTTATCCAAGGGGGCTATAGCGGTGGGTGCCGACGGTCTGCTAGTGGAAGTGCACCACGACCCCGCACACGCCCTTTCCGATGGCATGCAGTCCCTTTATCCAGAGCAATTCAGGCTGCTGATGGACGAAGTAAAACGCCTAGTTAAGTGAAATATGAATCACGAGCAACTTCAGAAAAAGGAGGTAACTATTGCTACCCGACAATAGAGGATACTTCGGAGACTACGGCGGGCGTTTCGTACCCGAGACCCTGATGCCCGCCCTAGATGAGCTGTCAACAGTCTACAAGGAGGCAAAGGCTGACCCTGCTTTCTGGGCTGAGTTTGACTCGCTGTCGCGCACCTATTCGGGGAGACCCACACCACTTTATCCGGCGAAGAGGCTGACCGAGCACTGCGGAGGGGCACAGATTCTCCTTAAACGGGAAGACCTGACTCATACCGGAGCTCACAAGATTAACAATGCTCTGGGGCAGGGCCTCCTGGCCCAACGAATGGGGAAACGGAGGATTATCGCCGAGACCGGAGCCGGGCAACACGGGGTAGCTACTGCCGCCGTCTGCGCCATGCTCGGGCTGGAGTGCATCGTTTACATGGGCGAGGAAGACATACGCCGCCAGTCGCTCAACGTCTTCCGAATGAAGCTGATGGGTGCCGAGGTAAGACCCGTCTCTGCCGGCAGCCGAACCCTGAAGGACGCCATCAACGAGGCGATAAGAGACTGGGTAACCAATGTCACGGACACTCACTATCTCCTGGGTTCAGTAGTCGGTCCCTATCCCTACCCCCAGATAGTGCGCGACTTCCAGTTAATAATCGGCAGGGAAACCAGAGAGCAGATTATGGCTATGTATAACCGCCTGCCCGACTATATAATCGCCTGTGTCGGTGGCGGGAGCAACGCCATCGGTATCTTTTATCCCTTCCTTAACGACAAAGACGTCAGGCTCATCGGGGTGGAGGCAGCCGGGAGGGGAATTAGGACCGGGGAGCATGCCGCTTCGCTGGTGGGGGGAAGAATAGGAGTGCTCCACGGAGCAAAGTCCTACGTCCTCCAGGACAAAAACGGCCAGATTAAGGAAACGCACAGCGTCTCCGCCGGACTGGACTACCCCGGCGTTGGGCCGGAGCACAGCTACCTCAAAGACACCGGGCGTGCCACCTATGTAGCGGTAGATGATAAAGAAGCCCTTGACGGCTTCCAGCTACTATGCAGGACCGAAGGCATTACCCCGGCACTGGAACCAGCACATGCCATATTCCATACCGCCAAGATAGCAAGTTCTTTAGATAAGGAGCAAATCATCGTGGTCAACCTCTCCGGGCGTGGTGATAAGGATATGGATATCGTAGACCAGGCACTGGGGGTGAAGCCATGAACCGCATTGCTTCCGTATTTAACAAGGCAGGTCACACCGCCCTCATACCCTATGTTACCGTGGGCTACCCCACCGTTGAAGCCACTTTGAAGATAGTCCCTCTCCTTGCCTCAAGCGGCTGCGACATAGTTGAGCTGGGAATCCCCTTCTCCGACCCTCTGGCCGATGGCGCCACCATACAAAAGGCAAGCTTCCATGCCCTACAAAACGGCGTAACTCCCCGTCTCTGCCTTGAGGTAGCCAAAGAGCTAAGCCGAACGGTCAGCACGCCCCTGGTCTTCATGACTTACTTCAACCCGGTGTTCAGCCATGGTCTTGAGGAATTCTGCACCGCCTGCGCTGACTCCGGAGTCAGCGGCTTAATCATCCCCGATTTACCACCGGAGGAAGGCTCAGAATTAGAGGTTGTCACCCAAAGACGAGGACTGGACCTTATTTACCTGCTGGCTCCAACCGGTACCGATGAGCGTATCAGTCTGGCAGCCGAAAGGTCGCGGGGGTTTATCTACCTGGTCTCGGTAACCGGGGTTACCGGGGCAAGGGACAGATTACCGGCAAACCTGGATGCATTTGTTACCAGGGTGAGGAAAGTAGCCACTCAACCGCTCTGTGTTGGTTTCGGCATATCTACCCCACAGCAGGCAAGACAGGTAACCCGGATAGCCGACGGGGTGATTGTTGGCAGTCGGATAATTCAGCTTATGGAAGCTGAGGATGAATTCACATCAATTATTAATT
>CAZRDI010000022.1:0-14676 GCA_964598825.1 uncultured Dehalococcoidales bacterium | reverse complement strand
TTGAGAGGAGGGTGCAAATGAGTTACGAGAGTCAATTTGTGAAGCTGCGTGTCTACAACGTTTTCATGGGGTTTCTCCATCTGGCTCAGGGGGTTGTCGTATTGCTCCTGAGCAACGATTTCTCACTACCGATTACCACTTCATTCCTCAGTTTCATACCCGAAACCGGCAAGCTTGGTTCAGTTACTAATACTATTTTCGATTTACCCTTCGGGGTAATGGTGGCAGTTTTTCTTTTCCTGTCGGCCGTTGCCCATCTTACCATCGCTTCGCCCGGCGTATTCGGGTGGTATGTAAAAAACCTGCAAAGGGGTATCAATTATGCCCGGTGGTATGAGTACTCGTTAAGCGCCTCTGTAATGATTGTGCTCATCGGTATGTTGTGCGGTCTCTACGATGTTGCCGCGCTTGTCATGGCCTTTACGCTGACGGCTGTTATGAACCTCTGCGGGTTGATTATGGAGGTACACAATCAGTTAACGGAGAAAACGAACTGGACTTCGTATGTAGTCGGGTGCATAGCCGGCATAGTACCCTGGATTGCCATTGCCGTCTACTTCTTCGGCTCGCTCTCGACGGCTGAAGGTACGGTCCCCACCTTTGTCTACTTCATTCTGCCCACGCTATTCGTTTTCTTCTTCAGTTTTGCCGTCAACATGGTGTTGCAGTACAGGAAGGTCGGGCGGTGGCGAGACTATTTGTTCGGCGAGAGGGTATATATATTGCTGAGCCTGGTCGCCAAGTCGGCGCTCGCCTGGCAGGTCTTCGCGGGGACGCTGAGGCCGATGTAGCCATTAGGAGACAATTACGGGTATAGCTTCTGGGGGCGGTGGGTTTGACAGCGTATCGTCCGGGTATTACGATTGTCTTAAATGAGACGTTCGTGGTTCTACTTCCCTCTGGTCTTTTTAACCCTGGCCCTGCTGAGCTGTGAAAGCACGACGCCTTCCATTTCTCATTCCTTTCCCACTGATAAGCCTGCCCTCAATGTACCGGTCGTATTTACCCTGGACAGCCCGAACGAGGTTTTCCGTGGTGAAAAGGTCAACCTTGACAGCGATGTAGCGGATGCCCTGTTTGAAGACTGCGAGGTCTGGTTAATCAGTGACGACATCACGATGGTCAGGACCGAGTTCAGAAATAGCCAGGTATTTGTTGCCGAGAGAAGCAATGTGGCTTTTGACAGGGTCATTTTCAGGGATTTGAACCAGTATGAGAAGGCGGCGTTGAATGTTAGTGACTCGAGTAATGTATCTGTCAGGAACTGCCAGTTCCTGAATAATTACATCGGTCTCGGCATACACAGTAGCAGTGCTGAAGTGATACAGACCAGATTTGAAAAGAACAACGGACACAATGCTCTGGTGATAGGGGAGGGTTCATCAGTGCAGGTGAGAGAGAATTATTTCTATGCCAGTTTTCCCCACGCCATGCTGATTATGAACAGGGAAGATTCTCCGCAGGCGCAGGTCGAAATCAGCCATAACCTTATCGACCAGACGGGGGAGGATGCCATAGATTTTGAGGACTATAGAAATGCCTCTCCCAGTATCGTCAGCGATAATGTGGTAACAAATACCGGCTGGTCGGCTATTATCGTGGAATACAATAGCTGGCAGGCAAACGTAACCATTGAGCGGAACTGGATAGAAGGTACCGGTATTGAGTGGGAGCTGCCCGCCCATGACCTGCAACCTGAGCTGTTCCAGCTAGGGTGGGGCCACGGGATTTTGGTTGAGGATTCAAGCGTGGTAGTGGTTGCCAGTAACCGCATTATGTCTGCGGCTGAAAATGGGATAGAGGTGAGGAACGGGCGGGACATAACTTTACAGGGTAACAGCATAGACTGTTCCGGTGTTGGGATCGGGGTTTACCGGTATGGAGACTATGCATTGCATCGCGAGTTTTCGCCTGTAACCGAGGAGAATGCAGGTGACTCACAGGTGCTGGCTATAGATAACGTTATTGATAACGCATCAGATGACTACGATGTGGACCGGCTTTCCGAGCTTATAACGCGGTAGTAGGGGATAGTTGCCTGTCCTATTCTAACGGCAGGTCGTAGATTCGCCAGGTCTTATAGCGCTGAGCCCCCATGAATTCTGATGGGCGGAGAATCAGGTGGTTGTCCTCCAGCAGCAGTGAAGCCTCACATTTTTGGTAGTCCCTGCTGATTGCGTATTTTTTGACCTCGCTGAAGAGAATAGCGTCAATGCCCAGCTTGCGGAAACGCGGGCAAATGCCGAAGAACATCAATCTGGTAAGGGGGATATGCCGCCGTTTCCAGAGCAGCCTGGCCACGCGCACGATATCCGAGTCGCCATACCAGCGCCAGCGTGGTCGTAATACATAATTGGGGTCGGGCAGAGCACCGAGGACAGCCGCCGGTTCCCCTTGAACGAAGGCGAATCTTATCAGACCCGGGTCTGCAACCATACGCAGTGAGTTTGCCAGGGCGATAGCCTCCTCATTGGTGATGGGCAGGAAGCCCCAGTTCTGCGCCCAGCTTTCATTATATATTTTTACTATCAGGTGTACGTCGGAGTACAGGTTCTTAAGGTTCAGCGGACGCGTTTCAATATCTCGCCGCTGTCTCACCTGTTCTTCCAGCCTTGCCAGCCGGGGAGGGGTGGGGGTCTGTACGTCCAGTATGTAAGCATGATAGTCTTTTGCCTTGCGGAAGCCATACCGCTCCAGGAATTCGCTGTAGTAGGGGGGATTGTGTGTCATCTCTACGGTTGGGGGGTGTTGAAACCCGTCTATCAGTATACCCTGGCATTCGTGGGTAGCGTTAGAATATCCTCCCGGACCGCGCAATATTTTCATGCCGTGCTCTGCCACCCATGCCCGTGCCTTATCCAGTAGAACCTTAGCGACCTCGTAGTCCTGGATAGCTTCAAAGAAACCGAAGAAGCCGATGCGGGTGGAATGATAGTCATTGAATCGTTTGTTAATGGAGGCTGATATTCTGCCCGCAGGCTTGCCATGCTTCCAGGCTAAAAAGTGTGTAACCTCGGCATGGCGGTGGTAGGGGTGCTTCGGAGTCAGTAGACCGGTGAGATTCAGTAATCTGTTGCCTATCAGGTCGCCCCGTAACGGTGGTGTCCAGAGGGGGTGCTTTTTATAAAGAAGCCAGGGGAGTTTTGCAAACGTCTTTATTCTGGAGGTACCCAGGGGAATCTCTTCGGTATGTATAGTTGGCATTCGGTTGCGGGCTGCCTCCTGTGAGTGATTTTGGTAATTTTACCACAAATGCCGGAGTTGGGCACCCATAGTTTAGAACGCAGTTACATGAACTTACTTAGCAGGACATCGTTTGGGTGAGGGCTGAATAAGGCTGGCGGAACATCCAGCATCGTGAATGCCCCTTTGCCCCCTTTTTCTTTTAGCCTGAAAGCGGCGCGGGCACAGGCAACAAGAACACCGCCCGTGAATTCCGGGTTACTTTTCAGCCCGCATTTGTATTCAAGAATTTGCCGGTTATTTCGGCCGGTTACTCCCGATGTCAGGACAAATCCACCATGAGGGTAGGTGGAGTGATTTTCGGCAATCTCTTCTTTGGTGACAAAAATCACTTCGGTGTTGTAGTCGGCATAATAGTTAGGCATTTCTACTATTTCTCTTCTTATTCTGTCCTGGTCGGCTCCCTCCTGAGCTACGACATAAACCACGCGTTTGTGCATCTCTCTTTTTGAAAAATCTGATACGCTGCCGCTTCTAACCTGCTGGAGAGTGTTATCAATTGGGATAGTGTATTGTCTCGCGTCCAGAACCCCCTCCACTTTTCTCGCCGCATCGGAATGGCCCTGGCTAACGCCCGGACCCCAGAAAGTGTATCCTTTACCTCCGGGTAAGAAAGCGTCACCAAGCACCCTTTCCAGTGAGAAAATCCCGGGGTCCCAGCTGGCGGAAATTATAGAGACGTTCCCATTCTCTCTGGCTATGGAGTCCATTTTTTGAAAATAGCCTGGAATATCGGCATGGGTGTCAAAGCTATCAACGGTACTGAAACTTCTGGCAAAGAATGGGCCTTGAACCGGCGTATCCTCCTTTGAGCCGCCACAGAGAATGACTACATCTATTTGTAAGTCTCCGGGAAGTGAGAAATTTTCACTGTTGAATACAGGGGTATTATGAGCCTCTCTCTCTAACAGCTTGTCCCTTCTTGTAAAGAGGGCGGTGAGTCTCATGTCGGCGGTTTTTTCCAAGGCGCTTCTGACGCCCTGTCCCAGGTTACCGTACCCGATGATAGCAACGTTTATCATTTCAATACCTCCTGCCTATTTTCAAAGCCGAATCTGGCTCCTAAAGCAGTATTAGTCCTTATAATAAAGGAAGAGGCACAGACTCTGCAATCTGTGCCCTGTCATACTTATAATGAAATGATGCAATTATTACCGCATTGCATAATATGGTAGATTGTATAATAATAAATAGCTTCCTGGAATGTGAGACAATTATGCGGATAATTATTTATGGAGCCGGAGGAATTGGATGTGTGGTGGGGGGCCACCTGGCGCGTGCCGGATATGATGTACTCTTGATAGGTCGCCCCGGTCATGTAAAAGCTATTAACGAACATGGCCTTCATCTTATTACGCCCACCAGCACCTATAGTTTACGGATACCGGCTGTCACCGGCCCTGATAAAATTGACCATGAGGCGGATGACGTGGTCTTCCTCTGCATGAAAGGGCAGAACACCGAAGAAGCTCTCCGTAACCTGAAGGGGGTAACTGAGGATATGCCCGTTTTTTGCTTTCAGAACGGGGTGCGGAACGAGGAGATTGCAGCCCGGTACTTTTCAGGGGTGTATGGTGTAATGGTACGGGTAGGTGCGGTCTACCTTACTGATGGTGAGGTTGTCGCCCGCCGTGACCCACCGGGTTTGGTGGTCATTGGCTCTTACCCTGACGGCACTGATGAACTGGTTGAGGCAGTGGCAATGAAGCTGCGTACGGCTAGTTTCTTAGTGAAGACAACCACAGACGTTATGCCCTACAAATGGGGTAAACTAATCGGCAATATAGCCAACGCCATCGGTGCTATTACCAATGTTAAATGGGGTGATACCAGCATTAGCCTAATTACTACTGCTGCAAGGCAAGAATTACAGGGTCTTCTGACTCAGGCAGGCATTCAATGGGTACCGGGAGAAGAAGTGACACAGGAGTGGCCGGAGCTCACTGCGCCACCACGTGGCAGGCTCGACACTGAAGCCCAAAGTTCAACGTGGCAGAGCCTAGCCCGCCATCAGGGTACTGTTGAAACCGAGTTTCTTAACGGGGAGGTTGTACGATTAGCTAAGAAACTGGGTAGACAGGCACCAATTAATGAAATGCTGCTGCGTATCTCTCAGGAGATGGCAGCCAACCGTGAGCCCCCCGGTAAATATACGCCGGCCCGGTTGAGCAAGCTACTGGGAATAAACTAATAAGGGTACGGACTCTGCAACCTGTGCCCTGTCATGCCTGGTAGTGTGGGTTGGATTCGAGCCAGCGACCTTCGGGTTATGAGTCCGGAACGCAACTACGCTACTTTTTTCATTCGCCTACCCGTACCCTGCCCCAGATAGCGATAGCCCGCGCCAAAGATTCAACATCGATAGACTCTGGCGGGGTTTCACCTGTAAAGCAAATTTTCATATAGTTTCTTAGTATAAGACCGGCAACACCGTCAATGGCAGAGCGCACTGCCGCCAACTGGGTGATGATACCCTCACATTCACGGCCACCTTCTATCATCTTCTGAATACCGCGAATCTGGCCTTCAGTCCTTTTTAGCCGCATGATTAGTGCCTCTTTAGATACCGTTTCTTCAGCCATTCCGCTCTCCACAGTAAATTTAGGACTTACATATATGTTGACATACCCTACCCCTATAGGGTATTATAGTTTCTTGGTTGCTACTTTTATCTTGCTTCATTCTACCACATAGTATGGTCGGCGAGTAAACTCGTAGCTGAAGACGATGATAATGGGTGAATTTGAGCCAAAGATAGTCGCTTTCCTCTGTAATTGGTGTTCATATGCTGGTGCTGATTTAGCCGGTACCTCACGAATGAAATATCCGCCTAATATAAGGGCGATAAGGGTGATGTGCTCGGGTAGGGTGGATGAAAGGTTGATACTGAAAGCATTCGTTGCCGGGGCCGATGGTGTCCTGGTTTGCGGCTGTCACCCCGGAGACTGTCATTACCAGAAAGGGAACCTGAATGCCAGAAGGAGAATTACAGGATTACACCCCTTCTTAGACGCTGTAGGTATCGGCAAGGACAGACTCAGGCTGGAGTGGATATCAGCATCCGAAGCTCCAAAAGTGGCTGAAACAGCCAAAAGTTTTACCCAGACCATAAGGGAACTTGGCCCAAATCCAATGGTGAAGCGCATATTTAGTAATGGTGATAGCCTGCAAAAGGCAACTGTTACCTGAGGGATAAGACAATTGTTTGGCGTGTTTGACTATTAGCCTAGTCACAACACGGGGTTTTAAAAAAGGAGGTTTTTACATGGCAAAAGTAGCAATTACAGTCAATGGAACGGCACCCGGTAACATTTTCCCACCCATGATTCTGGGGTCCAGCGCTGCAGCAAGTGGGGATGATGTAACCATATTTTGCTGCCCTGGTGGTTCACCTACTATGGTGAAAGGAGAGCTGGAGAAAATTAAGGGTAAAGGTCTCCCTGACATCGTAGAGCTATACGATGGTATACTTTCACTAGGTGGAAAAGTCGTAGTCTGCGAGCTTGCATTAGAGAATAAGGACCTTAAAGCCGAGGATTTCAGAGAGGGTGTGGAAATTGTAGGAGCAACTTCATTTCTGGCCTCAATTTCAGACGCTACTATAACTTTCTCTTTCTAAAATTCATAGCGGTAAAGGCTAAGATAATAAGGAGGTAAGCATGGCAGTACATAATTTAGATGTCTTGGGGCTAAAGTGCCCCCAACCCGTGCTCAAGTTAGCAGTAATGGCCAAAACTATTCCCGCTGGAGACACGGTGGAGGTGCTGGCTGATTGTGAGTCTTTCCCTAAAGATGTTGAAGCTTGGTGCGGCAAGATGGGAAAGACTTTGCTCTTCTGTGTAGATGAGGGCGGAGGCAAGCACAAGGCTCAAATACAATTCTAACTTGAGGGCTCTATGGAAGAAGAATTCAAACCCAGGCTAGTCGGGTTCCTTTGCAATTGGTGTTCTTACAATGCGGCTGACCTTGCCGGGGCAGCAAAGCTGGACATCCCTTCATCCTTATCGGTTATCAAGGTGATGTGTTCTGGTCGAGTTGACCCAACTCTGGCGGCTACGGCACTCCTGCGGGGTGCGGACGGCGTGCTTATTGCCGGATGTCATCCCGGTGATTGCCACTACAGGAAGGGTAATTACTACGCTCGTCGGAGATTTGCCCTTTTGAAAAAGACCTTTGAGACGCTGGGACTGGACTCGGACAGGTTCATGCTGGCGTGGATAGCGGCATCAGAGGGACAAAGATTTGGTGATGTAACTAACCAATTTGCGGAACGGATTAAGAAAATGGGCCCGAACCCCATGAAAAAGAAAATAACTTTATGAGCGCTGGAGTTGATATGGAAAACAGCGGACAAAGCACTGCGGTGCTGGTCATTGGCGGTGGTGTTGCCGGTATGGAGGCCAGCTTGTTACTGGCTAACTCGGGGAAGAAGGTATACCTGGTTGAAAAGACTTCATACATCGGCGGCAACGTAATAAAGTTTGAAGAAGTATTCCCCAACATGGATTGTGCCACCTGCATGATAGCGCCAAAACAGCAGGAGCTACTGCAGAACAAGAATATCGAACTGCTAAGGCTCAGCCAGGTTGAGGCTGTCAGCGGCTCCGTGGGTGATTTCACAGTAAAAGTCAAGAGAAAGGCGAGCTACGTTGATTTAGAAAACTGCATTGGGTGCAATGCTTGTTTTGACCCCTGCCCGGTAGAGGTGGACAACGAGTTTGAAGAGGGACTCTCTAAAAGGAAAGCCGTATATGTACCCTGCGCGGGAGCCTTGCCCAATGTGCCTGTCATTGACACCGAAAACTGTTTACGCTTCAAGGGTAAGGACTGCCAAGCCTGTCAGGAAGCCTGCATGTTTGAGGCCATTGACTACACGCAAAAAGATGAGGAACTCAAAATTAAAGTCGGTGCCATCGTTGTGGCTACCGGTTTCAAATCCTTTGACCCCGGCGCAATAGACCGGTACATGTATAAGAAATACGATAATATTTATTCTGCCATGGAGGTGGAGAGGCTACTCGCCTCTAATGGCCCTACTCAAGGGCAGGTTGTTCTGAAAAACGGTGAGGCGCCAGGCTCAATAGCTATTATTCATTGCGTTGGGCGGGAAGAGAAAGGCTACTGCTCCTCGGTATGCTGCATGGCTGCCTTGAAAGTTTCGCACTTCGTGAAAAATAAGCTGCCCGATGTAAAAATAACCCAGTTTTACTCTGACCTTTGTATCCCGGGCAGAGCCTATCAGAATTTCTATGAAGAGGTTAAGGAAAGCGGAGTCGCTTTCATCCGGGCGGAGGTAACCGGGATTTCGGAATCGGGAAAAGAATTGACTGTCAAATATAAGACCGATGAGGGCAAAGAGGACACCCTGACCGTGGATATGGTTATCCTTAACCCTGCCCTTGAGCCGCAAGCCGACTCAGCCGAATTAGCCAAGGTCCTGAATATTCCCCAGAGCAAGGACGGGTTCTTCAGCGAAAAGGAACCAGACCTTACGTCTGTGGCTACAGCACAGGACGGCATATTTATTGCCGGGTGTGCCCAGAACCCTAAAGACATAGCCGAGACGATGGCTGAAGCAGAAGCAACGGTAGGCAGAATACTTTCATTATCAAGATAGAGGTTGCCAGATGACAAAGAAGCTAGGCGTATATGTATGCGAATGCGGTACTAACATAGCCGATAAAGTAGACATTGATAAAGTGTTAGCCGCAGTCTCCCCCCTTAAAGATGTGGAGGTTACCGATAGATATAAACTCATGTGTTCAGGCGATGGCCAGGAGTACCTTAAGAAAAGCATTGAAGAGCACGGCTTAACCCATGTAGTAGTTGCCGCCTGCTCACCGAAACAACACGAGCTAACCTTTATGAACGTATGTGAGCGGGCAGGTCTCAACCCCTACCTTTTTCAGCTTGTCAATATACGCGAGCAGTGTGCCTGGGTCACACCTGACGGGGCTAATGCCACTGACAAAGCAATAAGGCAAATAATGGCTGCCATCGGCAGGGTTCAATACCAGGATGCACTGGAGAAGAGAGAGACGGAGTGTAATCCTGACGTACTCGTAATTGGCGGCGGTATTGCCGGAATTAAAGCCAGCCAGATACTGGCCGGTCCGGACAGAAAGGTCTATCTGGTGGAGAAAACCTCCTCTCTGGGGGGCAAAACAAAGCGCTTCAACAAGCTGTTTGTCAATATGGAATCCGGCTCAGGCCTGATGGAGCAGGAGATAAAGCGTCTTCAGGAAAATAAGAATATTGAGGTGCTTACCGAGAGCGAAGCCGAGCAGATTTTAGGCTTCCTCGGGAATTTCGAGGTAAAGGTAGTAAGGAAAGCAGAAGACAAAGAACAAAATTTCAATGTCGGAGCGGTGGTGCTGGCTACCGGATTTGAGCTATTTGACCCCAAAGGACTGCCCCAGTATGGATACGGAAAGCTTGACGACGTATACACCAGCCTGGACTTTGAGGAGATGAATGTCCCCGATGGGCCCACCAAAGGGAAAATTCTTCTTAAAAATGGTAAGCCGCCTGAGTCGGTTGCCATCATTCATTGCGTGGGACGGGAAGAGAAGGGCTATTGCTCCAAGGTATGTTGCCTGTACTCACTCAAGTTTGACAGGATGTTGCAGTCCCAGCTTCAGGGAGTCAAGATATCGCACTTCTACTCTGACCTGTGTATCCCGGGGAAATCTTATCAGAAGTTCTATGAAGATACAAAAGATACCGGAGTTGAATTTGTCCGCTCGGCGAAGACCGAGGTTGCCGGGAAAGAAAAGGGGCTGTCTATCAAATATGAAACCGAGGCCGGTTCAAAGGGTGACTATACGGCAGACATGGTAATTCTACTCACGGCAATGGAGAACAGCAGTGATGCTGAGAAATTTGCCGAAATGCTGAATGCCCCGCTTGACGGGAGGGGATTCTTTGTTGAAGAGCACCAGTTGCTTTCACCGGTGGCATCTGCCGTGGAGGGGGTGTTTGTTATCGGCTGTGCCCGGGGTCCCCATAGTATTGCCGAGTCAATAGTGCAGGCGGAAGCAGCCGCCGGGAAGATTCTCTCCGCCCTCGTTCCAGGCAAGAAACTGGAGCTGGAAGTCAAGACATCTTATATATCGGAGAGCTTATGTACCGGGTGCAAGACATGCATTGATGTCTGCCCCTACAGCGCAATTACCTTTGATGAAGCAAGGCAGATATCAGTCGTTAACGAAGTCTTGTGTCATGGCTGTGGAAACTGCGCTGCAGCCTGTCCTTCCGGAGCAGCCAAACTGAAACATTTTACCTTCCCACAGCTTTATCAAGAGGTTGCGGGAGTGTTGCGATAGCCCAATCAGGACTTTGCACAGGAAGGGCTGTGTCGCTGAGCAAGCGTTAGAAAAAAGAGATGGTAGGAAGTTAACATGAGTGATATTAAGCAAGGCGCCGCTTTCACTGCGGAAGCAGGCGTAAAACAAGGAGTTCTCGCCTTCATAGAGGAGGCACTTGCCAAGAACTGTTTTGATGCTGTTCTTATCCCGGCGAAATTGCCGGCGAGTAACTCATTCGCTCATGTACTGATTGAAGATAAAGCGTTACTGAAAGACGCCTATCCTCTATGCCCGGTCATGACAGTCCAGGGAGCCAGAGTCATTTCCGACATCACCGCACATGGCAAGGGAAAGAAGGTGATAGCTGCCCTGGTACGACCCTGTGAAGTAAGAGCAACAGTAGAACTATTCAAGCTGGGGCAGGTGAATTTAGACAACGTGATTCTCATCAGTATCGATTGTCCCGGAGCGCTACCACTGGCTGACTGGGCTAAAGACCCGGAGAAAACAGAGGAAGCTTTTGGGAAAGTCATTAAAGGAGAGGGCGGTGAGAACTTACGACCGGTCTGCCAGATATGCGATAAGTTCTCGGCAACCGGCGGTGAAGACCTGCACATAGGGACGATGGGAATGAAGGGGAAGCTTCTCCTCATTCCGAATAGTCCCAAGGGCAAAAGTGTCCTTGATAAACTTGGCATTGCGGCGGAAGAAGATACATCGGGCTGGCAAAGCCAGGTGGATACGCTTACCGCCGAGAGAAAGCAAAAACGCGAGCAGGCTTATAAGGAACTGGAGTCCAGGGCTAAGGGACTGGATAACCTGCTGGCTACCTTCAGCAAGTGTATAAACTGCCATAATTGTATGAGAGTTTGTCCCATATGTTACTGCCGGCAGTGCTTCTTCGATTCTGCTACCAGCAGGTTCCCGTTTGAAGATTACCTCATGAGAGCAGAGTCAGCCGGCGGGTTGAGACTCCCGCCTGAGACCTCACTCTTCCACATTGGGCGCATGTTACACATGTCACTTTCCTGCGTATCGTGTGGAGCCTGTGAAGATGCCTGCCCCACATCCATTCCGGTGGCACAGGTCTTCAGCCTGGTGGGGGATAGAAATCAAAAAGAATTTAGCTATGTTCCCGGCAGGAGCATAGATGAACCCCTTCCACTGAGGGTTTACCAGGAAGAGGAATTTGAAGAAGTTGAGCAGTCTCATGCAGGGACCCCTGCCAAACAGGAGGCGCAAGATGCCTAAGGTATTAAGGTTAGATAAGGATGCAGAGGAAGGCACACGAGAACTTCTCAGATTCCTTCTGGAAAGCGGAAAGGTAAAAGCAGTCCTTACCCTGATGAAGGTAGATGAAAGCGGTGGAGTGGCTTATTCACTCGTTGCTGACCCGAAAGCGCTTCAGGACGCCGTGCCGCTTTTCCCTTTGATGCCGGCAAATGCAGGTAAAGTGCTTTCCCGCATTACCCTGACGGAGCAGTCTGATAAGCCTATCGCCGCAGTGGTAAGACCCTGCGAGCTGAGGGCATTTGTAGAGCTTTTAAAGCGGCTTCAGGGGAGCATGGAAAATTTCCTGTTTATAAGCCCAACCTGCGGTGGGGTATACCCTCTAAAAACGGCTGTTAGCGAGAATATCGGAGAGAGGCTTCCCCAGTACCGGGACGCAGTCAAAAAGGGAGAGATTCCGCCTGATATAAGGCCAAACTGTATGGCCTGTACGCAGTTTATCCCCTACAATGCAGATATGACCATTTCTCTAATTGAGAATGACGGCATAGACAAGCAATGCGAGATATACCTGAATACCGAGAGAGCAGCAGAGCTTGTGACCGGTATAACAGGGGAGGTCTCAGAGCAGAAGTCCGGCGTCGGTGAGCTGGAGACATTCCGGAGTAAAAGGGAAGCCCAGAAGGACAAGCTGCTTGAAGAAGTCAAGGACCTGGACATGGAGAAGGTGTTTGGGAAATGTATAGGTTGCCATGCATGTAGTAAGGTCTGTCCCGCCTGTTATTGCCATTTATGCTTCTTTGACTCTCCGTCCAGTGAACACGGAGTCCTGGACTACGAGAGGGAGTTAAACAAAAGCGGAAGCGTGCGGGTTCCTCTTGATGTCATATTTTACCACCTGGTAAGACTGTTCCATGTAAGCCTATCCTGCGTAGGCTGTGGCCAGTGTGAGGACGTTTGTCCGGTCAACATACCACTTGGGGCTGTAGCCGCAAAGGTAGGAGGAGCAGTTCAGGAAGCGGTCGACTATGTGGCGGGAAAGAGTATGGAGGAAGGGCTTCCTATTACCACATTCAAGCCGGAAGAGTTCGCCGGAGTCCCGGATTAAAAACAGCTTGAGTTGTTATCCGGCTTCTTAGCAACAATATATGATAGTTAACTGGCACTTAGTCACGAATTATTGACTTTTGGGTGTATTCTGTAGTATAATAATAGAAAGCTTCGAGGAAGTTCTCGGGGCTTTAGTGTTTATAGGGGGATTGTTAATACCTTCTACCACGGCTTAGGCCCCACCCGCCTTTATTACGGCGCGAAGTTGGGGGTTCGGGAGCGGGGGTGGGGGTAGGTGAAGACTATTTAGGCGAGGCAGGGTAAAATGGGGTCAGGATATGCCCATTAAATGCACGATATCACAGCCGTAATCTGCTATAATCTTCTATAGCATAAGGAGTAGGCCATGGACTTGAGCGATACCATCAAACTCATTGCCAGTATACTCGCCAGCTTTGCCGCCGGAGGCATCGGCACCCTTTTCACCTTCAAGGCAATCCCAACCTGGTACGCCGGGCTGAAAAAACCGCCCTACACCCCGCCCAACTGGTTGTTCGGGCCTGTCTGGACGACCCTGTATGTCCTGATGGCCATCTCCGTCTTTCTCGTCTGGCGAAACGGCTTGGCTGTCAATGGCGCATTGCTCGCCTTCACGCTGTTCTGGGTCCAGCTCGCGCTCAATGCCCTCTGGTCAATCGTCTTCTTCGGGATGAAGTCGAAGGGGGGAGGAGTCATAACAATCATTGTCCTGTGGCTCCTCATTCTGGCAACGGTGATCGCTTCTTTCCGGGTTTCGGGGTGGGCAGGAGCGCTTCTGATCCCCTACATCGCGTGGGTCAGCGTCGCCTCATACCTGAACATCGGGGTCTGGATCCTGAACAAGTCAGCCAATCATTGGTAGAGCAAGTTGTACAATAGACAGGACTTTTTGTCTAGTGATTAATCTTCGCGTATAATAGCCATGTTGCCTCAGGATTACAGGAACAAGCAGCAAAACGCTTTGATGAGGTCTTTGCCTCGCCCAGCAAAGCTACGAAATTCTTGCCAGGAGATTAATGTGAACAGCCACTATACGCATTATCACGATGAACTTATCTCAAAATTAGGGAACCTTTTTGGTGAACCTGTTAACTATCTTAGTGGTATTAACCAAAAACGGATATTTGCGAGAAAACGTAAGACGTATTTGAAAAAAGCGATATCTAAAGTCACACCTCGTTCACATTTTGTAAGCATATCTAATCTGTCTGTATTAATAGAGCTCGACCATCTTGTCGAATGTCTCAAGAGCTCTATTGAGAAGTTGATGCAATTGATAAATATTATGGGAAATTTTGGTTTATCTCCAACCGTTTATCGTCGTAAATCTAAGTTAGATAAACTTGTAAGTGTTTACAACATCATTCCCTTATTAACCTCTTCTTCTGACACAGCTCTTAAAAAGCTGGGCAAATATCTTAATAAAGAGGTCGATAGTGATTGGTACGTTTCTCTTAATAGACTACGGATTGAAATGTATCATCAAGATTATAAAAAGTTGTTTTTTGTTGGCGATCGATTGTTTATTACACTACCCAAGAATCAGAAGGTCGATCTCCTAATTTATTGCGATGATGAAGTAAAGAATGTTGAACGACTTCTATCAAATAGTCTCCGCTTGTTGTGTCGTTTCCAACGTAACCCGTAGCCCCTGTTAGCAATTTAGTAGCAAAAACACTAAAGCCTCCGAAATCGGTAAGGAAATCGAGGGTATTTTAGCTTTAAAAATTGGTAGCGGGGGTTGGATTCGAACCAACGACCTTCGGGTTATGAGCCCGACGAGCTTCCACTGCTCCACCCCGCGCCA
>CAZRDI010000021.1:0-14968 GCA_964598825.1 uncultured Dehalococcoidales bacterium | reverse complement strand
GTAATCTGTGACCGTGGACATGCATGGCGTATTCTTGCGAGCCTCTGCCGATGTGCTGGGCGGCCTTCTCCACCCCGTCCGCCAGAGTAGCCCCGAATCCTTCCCGCCTAGCTATTCTCTCGGTCAGGGCCACAATCGCAGCGCCGTCGCCCCAGTTAAGCTCAATGCCGTCGGTGTCTTTCCGGCTAATCAGGCCGTTCTCGTAGCATTCCATGGCGAAGGCGATGGCATTACCAACCGCCATCGTGTCCAGGCCGTAGAGGTTGCATATCTCGTTAGCTTTGATTACTGCCTCCACGTTATCATTCAGGCACAGCGTGCCCAGTGCCGCCAGCGTTTCATACTCCGGCCGGCGCATTTCTCCGTTGGTGGCAAACGGGCCTTCCCTTACCTGAATAATAGCGCCGCATCTTACCGGGCAGGCGTAGCAGCCATAGCTCTTGACCTTATATTTGTCCATCTTAACGCTGTCAAGGTTGGTGCAGGATGGCATGGCATCGATGCCGGCGCAGTTCCAGTTCTTGATGGGACAGTCACCAATGCTTACTAAGGCGCTGGTGCCCCCTCCCGTCCCGGCGGCGGTCAAGCCCTGATGGAACTTGCTGGCTTTCAGACTCTGGCTGAAACTTTCCCTGGCCAGGCTGAATTTCTCAGGCTGGGCTACGGGTATTTTCTTCTTATCGCCCCGCACGGCCACGGCCTTCAGCCGTTTGGAGCCCATCACTGCCCCCACCCCCGAGCGGGCGGCTATTCTCTCACTGTCATTAACTATTCCCGCTATCAGGGAGCAGGCTTCGCCCGCTGGGCCGATGCAGGCTACCCTTACCTGGCCCGGCTCCTTTTGCAGCAGGTCGTTTGTTTCGCTGGTATCTCTGCCCCAGAGGTGAGAGGCGTTTCTCAGTTCAGCTTTACCATTGGACAGTAGCAGGTAGACAGGTCTGGGCGAGATGCCCGAAATAAAGATGGCGTCATAACCGGCCCATTTCAGCTCGGGACCCCAGAAGCCGCCCGAATTTGAATCAGCCCAGGCGCCGGTGAGCGGAGATTTGGTGACCACCATGAACCTTCCGCTTCCGGGTGTTGGCGTGCCGGTCAGCGGTCCGGTAACGAAACCGAGTATATTGTCCGGCCCCAGGGGGTTAGTTTTGGGCTTCATGCGTTCATAGAGGATTCTGGTCCCCAGCCCAGTGCCCCCTATGAAATCACGGTAAAGGCTCTCTGGCGGAGCCTCTTCCTTAATCGTCCCTGTTGTCAGGTCAACAAACAGTATCTTGCCGGCATAACCACCTGGCATTATGCTCACCTCCCTTTGTACAAAGTAACTGCCCATTGATTCCGGCTAGTAGCCTCGGTTATGCCGGAATCGTTAGTCTGCATAAGATATAGCACACTCCATATCTCTCCTCTTTTCTAATAGGTGCTTTTATCAGGTGTTCGCCGTATTTGGTTTCGCTTATTTTCCTCTCCTATTTTGATTTGGTAGTTTACGGATAAGCTGACAGCGCTGGTCGAAATAAGGCTATTTGAACTGTAAGCAAAAGGGGCACTTATTAACCCGACTCTAATCTTATGGAAACGCCCGTCGTTCTTCTTGGTCGCTAGTTTTGCTTGTTACTTTAGTTCACCAGTTGTCGTTTGTCAATATATATGCGAGGGAGAATAGATTTGTGGGTGGTGGGTCAATTTGAAACCCACTACCCATTTTTCGTTCGCATATACAACAACTTCTGATTGTCGTATAATGAGCCATCCACACGGTGACGTTTCATGGCACTATAGCGTGGTAAAGCTGGCTAAAACGAGGAAGGAGGACAAGGGCTGAAGTGTTAGGCAACGAGCCTGAGGTTGAGAAGGAGCGTGCTATGCCTGATGCGGCTGGTGCTCCTTCCTCTTCTATGGAGAAGGTTGGAACCTTTGCGTCGCTGCGCGTCCCGAACTTCCGTCTGCTATTAGTAGGAACCACTCTCTCGAATGCAGCCATGTGGATTCAGCAGGTTACATTAAGCTGGCTTGTTTATGATTTAACTGGCTCCGGTACAATACTGGGAACCATCAATGCGGTGCGGTCTGCGGCATCGCTGGGTATGGTACCAATGGCCGGGGTCTTGATAGACCGCTTGAACCGTCGTAAGCTCATGCTGAGCACGGCCGGGTGGTTGTTTACCATTAGTCTGGGGCTCGGACTTGCCCTGATTTTCAGCCGCGCTAATATCTCGTATCTCTTCGTCTTTAGCTTCCTGGGTGGCATGTCACAAACCATTGACATGGCTCTCCGACAGGTTGTTGTCTTTGACCTGGTGCCGCGGTCACGTACTCCCAATGCCCTGGCACTCATCCAGACAGGGTGGAGTCTGATGCGTTCGTTCGGGCCCAGCATAGGAGCCTTTCTCATACTCTGGGTTGGCGCCGGGGGCAACTTTCTTGTCCAGGCTGGTGCCTGTGTCCTCATTGCCATCACTATTACGCGGATTAAATTTCCAGAACGAAAATCGGAAGCAGTGCACAGATCTCCGTTTCAGAATATTAAAGAGGGCATACGTTACTTGATGAAGGAAAGGCTCACCCGCATCTTTATGATGATGGGATTCATCCTCCCGCTATTAATTATTCCGATATTTACCATTCTCCCTCCGATTTACGCCGAGGAAGTCTTTCACGGCGGTCCCGAGGTGCTGGGCTTCCTGATGTCGGCTGTTGGCTTTGGCGGCATTGCGGGCGGTGTCGTAACCGCGTCCCTGGGTCGTATAGAGCGCAGGGGGCTGATACAACTCGCATCCCTGTTCTTGCTCAGCGTGTCGTTGATATTGTTTGCTTTAAGCACAAAACTATGGGTCGCTTTACTGCTCCTGGCACTTGCGGGTTTCTTTGAAATGATTTTCCTGATTACTAACCAGACTTTGCTTCAGCTTTCTATTCCGGACAGTATGCGGGGGCGGATTACCAGCATTGTCAACTTGAACATGGCGCTGTCGCCCCTGGGGGGCTTAGTGGCTGGAGTTGGTTCCGACCTGCTCGGAGGACCGAAGATGATTACAATCGTTCTCGGTGGTATAACTGCCCTCGTAGCTGTTTTTGTATTCCTGGCCTCTACGACCGTTCGCGACTACCGGCTGAGCCAGGCACTTGATGCGAACCTGGCGAGTCAGGAAGGGGCTTAGTTTAGCACGGAAATACTTATTTTACTTATATACACCGTATTCTTTGGCGGCTTCCATCATTGCATGTAGATTATCCGCATTCCCCTTATTCATACTGGCTGATCCGCCCAGTATATAGCCGCCACCCGGAGCACAGACTTCAATTAATTTACGGCAGTATTCCTTAACCTCCTGGGGGGTGCCGGTGCACAGCAGTGAGATGGGCACATTACCGGATATACAGGCATTGTCACCGAGCACCTCCTTGGCCTTTGCCATATCCATCTGCTCGAACCACCATATCGTCGATGCCCTAGGCATATCCTTGATAATCTCCAGGCGGGTTATGTAGTTCCCCTCGGCGAACGGCATCGGCACAATGCCCTCGTTAATCAGGCCTATCATAACCCTTTTGAAGGTGGGCCAGTAGAAGGTCTCGAACTGTTTTAGCGACATGAAACCGCCGGTTCCCTTATGCAGTGGCATAACTACCACCGGACACCCTGAGGCATTGGCCGAGGCTATGGCCGCATCAATAGCAAAGGGTGTTATTCTCTCCATGGCTTCATGAATCCTGTCCGGTTGTCGGTACATGTCCAGCATTATCCCATGAGTCCCTCTCAGAGAATCACCGATTGTATCAAAGGGTGCTCCAGCAAAACCACCCCACATGGAGGGGTATCCCGCCTCCAGTGCCTCGCGGCTGGATTCCGCAACCGCCTGCTGCCATATGAGGCATTCCTTACCGGCATTCATGAGTACTTGTAAAGCCGCCTGGATATCCGGTCTGCCGTACCGGGCGATATAGGAAATCGGCATCCCGGCCGTGGGCGTGATGGGAGAAAGGTTCTTAAAAGCTTCTAATGCTCCCACGGTGCGAGGTAGAAATACCCTCAGCCAGAAATCAGAGGGGTCCTTAATCAGGGCGTCGTATTCATCCGCCTTCATATACTCGCCTTCCACAAACTGGTATGATGGCGCGTCGTCAGGCAGGCCATGCCCCGGCCACTTTTCTAATTTGAAGTCAATGTAGTCAAGGACCTTCGCCGGCGGGACAAGGCCGGGGCTGCCGAACGTGTCCATATCAGCAAAGTCCTCACGGAACTTCCGCCACGCCCGTTTGAGTTCTTCATAGTCATACATGACCGTCTTGAGTGTCCCCCCGGCATAGAAAGCAGGGAGGTAACTGGCCGGCAGCCTGACCGGCACACGGTCGGGCTCTTCAAGCCGAATAGCCTTGGTTAACCTGGTTACCCTTGCCCTGTAATTCTTCCTGGCTTCCGCGCTTTTGAAGTTAACGCCGGGCGCTTCAAGCCACCTTTTGAATCTCTCCTCCCTCTTTTCCTCCGGCGTTAACTCTGCCCATTCTCTGTCCATTATTATTTACCTTCCAGCCACTTTTTGGCCAGTGATACCGCTGCCATGGCATCCTGTCCGTAGGCGTCGGCGCCGGCGTATTTTCTTATCTCGTCGTCAATCTGACCGCCGCCAATCATTATCTTGACCTTGTCCCGCAGTTCTGATGCTTTTATCAGCTCCACGGTATCTTTCATCGCATCGAAGGCCACGGTTAAGAACCCGCTTAAACCCACGACAGGTGCGTTGGTCTCCTTTATCTTCTCAATGAATTTCTGGGGCGGTACGTCTATGCCGAGGTCATATACTTCAAAGCCGCTGACATCCAGCATAAATACTACGATGTCTTTACCTATGTCATGTATGTCACCGGCTACCGTGCCGATAATCACCTTACCAAGACGTTTGGTTTGCGCTTCCTTTTTAAGCTTTGGTTTAACAATTTCGGTTATACCCTTGAAGATTTCGGCGGAGAAGATGAGCTCGGGAAGAAAATATTCCTGGTCACTAAACCGCTTGCCGACCAGTTCCATCCCATTCCGGCTCTCCTCAAGGATTAAATGAGGGTCTTCACCTCTTTCCAGCTTCTCCCTGGTTATCCTCAGGGCTTCGTTTTCCTCTAAATCAGCAACCGCCTTGGTTAAATCATTCATTACTTGTCTCCTTCTTGAAACTGCGTTTCATTAAATCATATATATCTCTCTATTACAAGATGTCTGACTTCCTCGTCATACCCGTTGGGGTTGCTCTCTCAGATTCTGAAGCTCTCCCTCTGCCCGGCGTATTTCTCCCTCAGCTTTGGTTTTTCTATCTTGCCGGTGGGGTTTCTGGGCACTTTATCAAAGAATACGCGTCTCGGCCTCTTATACCGGGGCAGGTTCTGCTCGCAGAATTCATTTACATCTTCTTCGGTCAGGGTCGCGCCCGGTTGGGGGTCGATTATGGCGGCGGCTATCTCGCCCAGCCTTTCATCTGGAATGCCTATTACACCGACATCGTAAATCTTAGGATGACTCTGCAGTACCTCCTCTACCTCTACCGGGAAAATATTCTCTCCGCCGGTGATAATCACATCCTTCTTTCTGTCAACAAGATAGATAAATCCCTCCTCATCCATCTTGGCCATGTCCCCGGTATACAGCCAGCCGTCCCTGATTGTTTCCGACGTCTTCTCCGGGTTCTTGTAGTACTCTTTCATAACCCCGTTACCCCGGACGGTTAGCTCGCCAATCTCTCCCTGAGCGACGCTCCCCCCCTTCTCCTTGACAATTCGTGTTTCCCAGTTGAAGCCTGGCTTACCGATGGCGCCCACCTTATGTTCGTTTTCTATGCGAAGGTCTACGCATCCGGGCCCGGTCGCTTCGCTTAATCCGTAGCTGGTATCATACTGCATGTCAGGGAAGTATTTCTTCCAATGTCTGACCAAACTAGGAGGTATAGGTTGCGCTCCCATGTGCATAAGGCGCCAGCAGCTCAGGTCGTAGTCCTCTTTCTTTAGCTCACCTCTATCAAGCGCCCCGAGTATATCTTGTGCCCAGGGGACCAGTAGAAAAACTACGGTTCCTCTCTCCTTGTGGACGGCGTCGAGGACATTCTTGGGGTTCATTTCAGTTAGTATTGTAGCCTGGCTGCCCACAAGCAGACTGCCAAACCAGTGCATCTTGGCGCCGGTGTGGTATAGGGGGGGGATGAGGATGAAGTTGTCCTCATGAGTCAGGTAGTGGTGGCTCTTCTCGGTTATTGCCGCGCATTCCAGATTCTTGTGAACGAGGAGTATCGGCTTTGGTGCTCCGGTGGTGCCGGAGGTAAAGTAAAGTCCACAGGCATCTTCGTCGTTTAATGTCACTCCCGGGGATTTGGTGGATGATTTATTTATCACATCCTCCAGGTTTTCCATGTCCCTGGGCGCAGTCTGGCCAGCGGAGATGTAATCCTTTACCGTAGCCATCTGTGACCGGGTGGCTTCTACTCTTTCTATGAATTCCTCCCCCAGTACCATTGCCTTTGCCTCGGCTGTGGCAGCGCAATACCCTAAATCGCTGCTGGTGAACCTGAAATTGAGAGGTACCACCCATGCCCCGGTTTTGATGATGCCAAAATAAGCCTCAAGCCAGTTAATGGAGTTCATCATCCAGAGTATGACCTTATCGCCTTTTCTAATTCCTCTGGCCATGAGGGCATTGGCTATCCGGTTAGCCTTTTCATTGAAGCCCTTCCACGAGATTTCATTTCTTATATTCTTGCTGGGGCTTAATTCAATAAGTGCGGTATCATCGGGGTACATTTTGGCATTTCTGGTTAACATTTCGGTTACATTCATTGGCTATCCCCCTGTTTGCTTACCAGGTTTAGAGAAAGCGCCGGCTGTAACCAGAGCTTACCCGAGGGCTTTCTGGCATACCTGATAACCCAGGTCAAAGGCCTTGATATTGACCGGAGCTAATTTGGCGGAAAAACGGGAGCGGATTTGCTCTTTTACGGTTTCGATTTTGATGGGGAGCTGCCCGCTACCGAACAGAGCACCCAGTATGGCAATATTGGCTGATAGTGCGCTTCCCGCTTCCCGGGCAATCTGGACGGCGCTTATCTGGATTACCCTGCCCGAAGCGCTGCCTAGTTTCTCAACAATTGTCTCTAGGTCGGGATACGTGCTCTCCCCTATGGCAACGGTGAACGGAGGTATTTTCTCGGTGTTGAGTATGACTGAGCTGGACTGTCCTAAATAGGCGATATTTCTTAACGCCTCAACTGGCTCCATTCCGATTAAGACATCGGCTTTGCCGGTCGGGATGAGTGGCGCCAGCACTCCATCGCCAATTCTGATGACGCTGGAGACTGAGCCGCCTCTGGCTGCCATCCCAAGCACCTCTGAGCCCCTGACATTCAGGCCGTCTTCGACGGCGGCATTGCCCAGGAGTTCTGACATTAAGATTACACCCTGTCCGCCGACTCCGGCTATTATGATATTAAATTCCTTTACCATTCTTGTTCACTCCCGTATTATTGCCTGGTGCGGGCAGACCTGGGCACAGACCCCGCAGCCGTTGCACATGGAACTGTCAATTACAGTTTTATCGCCCTCCTTTATTATGGCCGGGCACCCAAGCAGATTAATGCAGGCATTACACTTGTCATCGCACCTTTCCTGGTCTACTTGATAAGGAACGACTTTCTCGCCTTTTTCACGTTTTTCTCTCTGGTCAATTATGGCGCATAGTCTTCTGCAAATTACGACCGATGGGCCATCGAACCTGATTGCTCTCTCCAGAGTATCAATGGCTTTTTTCAGGTCAAAGGGGTCAATGACCTCTACGAATTCTACCCCGCATGCCCTGGCTATGTCCTCAATCTTTAGTGACGGGGCTTTATCGCCGGTAGCCGAGTAGCCGGTGCCCGGGTGTGGCTGGAAACCGGTCATTGCTGTGGTCGAGTTGTCAAGCACTACCATAGTCATATTTGCCCCGTTGTAGACCGCGTTTACCAGCGGCGGTATCCCACTGTGGAAGAAGGTTGAATCGCCCATGTGAGCAACTACCGGGGCGTTCACGATATGTGCCAGGCCGTTGGCGATGCCGAAGCTGCCACCCATACAAATAGTGGTGTCTACTGCTTCCTGTGGCGGTCTGTAGGCCAGGTCATAGCAGCCAATATCTCCGGGGTAGATGGGTTCTACGTCTTTGCCGTAGTCTCTGGCTACCCGCCGTGAAGCAACCCCGATTGCATAGTGAGAAGCCCGGTGTGGGCAGCCGGCGCACATTGTTGGTGGCCGCGACGGTAGAAGTGAAGCGGTTTCCTGGCTGAGCTTGTCTATTTTATTAAAGTCAATAGGGGTTCTGGAGCTGGTTAGCCTGGCTATGGCCTCAGCAACCTTCCTCGTTGACAGCTCTCCAACCCGTGGTAACAGGTCCTTGCCGTGGATTTTTACCGGTATATTAGCCTCTCCGGCAAGGGCTTTTACGTGAGTTTCTACAAAAGAATCAAGCTCTTCAACTATCAGTATCTCATCTACTGATTCCAGCAGTTTTTTTACCAGTTTCTCAGGCAGTGGATGTGGTGTGCCGATTTTTAGCACCGAAACCCCGTCACCAAGCTCCAGCCAGCTCATCGCTTCTAAGGTGTAGCTGTAGGACAATCCGCAGGCTACAATACCAAGCTTAGCGCCATCGTGAAGTTTCAGCTGATTATAAGGGAAGTCATTTACTGCTTCCTTTATCTTTTCAAACCTCTGGAGCATTAATTGCTTGTTTATCCTGGCTTCAACTGGCGTGTAAACTAGCCACGAGCGGTCTTTCTGGAAGGAGGCCGTCCTTTTCTCCCGCGATATTTTCCCCAAGGTGACATCACTGCGACCGTGGCTTATTCTGGTTACTGACCTGACCATGAAAAGGTGCTTGAATTCCTCAGACAGTTTAAAGGCGTCAGCCGTCATGTCTTTGGCTTCCTGAATGGAGGACGGCTCCAGTACCGGTATATACGCCTGCTCGGCAATGTGGCGATTGTCCTGCTCATTTTGAGAGCTCCATGCCCAGGGGTCATCAGCAGATAGCAAGACCAGTCCACCTTTGGCGCCGATGTGACTGGCCGTCATCAACGGGTCATGAGCCACATTGACGCCGACATGCTTCATGGATGCCATGGCTCTCAGTCCGCAGATTGAAGCGGCCAAGGCAATCTCAAAGGCTACCTTCTCATTGACCGACCACTCAACATATATATCAAGCTCCTTGGCTACTTTAGCCAGAGTTTCCGTTATCTCACTTGATGGGGTACCGGGATAAGCGGCTACGAGTTGAACTCCAGCCTCTATTACTCCTCTGGCTATTGCCTCGTTGCCAAGCATAAATAACCTTTCTCCGGGAGCATCAGAAGTGATGGTCAGTTTCTTCAATAGCACCTCCTTGGTTGTTAAACTGGTAAGTCATTTTCTAATTGGTATATTGTGAAAGTTGCGGATGAAGGTAATACGCTTGGCGTGCTCATCCACTTAAAGAGTTTTTATGGTGCTTTAATCACTTTCGCCAAATCAAACTTGCCACAATTGTAACCCCAACCTTAATTTCCGTCAAATTAATCAGTCTGCATACCTCCTTTCGTCCAACCAGCATTGAAAATAGGAGCTTGACGTATGATTTTGAAGGACGTATCATAAAAAAGATGACAAATTTTAAAGTTATCTCTACCAGTACGGTCCCTATAGTGTTTGATAGGGAAGGCTTCGTAAAGCTCGGCGTGGACTTAATAGAAAAGCCGTCACATACCGAGGATGAAGTCATCTCGTTAGCCCATGACGCTGATGCAGCAATCACCATGGACGAGCCATTTACCAAGAGGGTGATTACTAATCTCAAATCGTGTCAGTTAATCTTCACGGCAAAGGCGGGCTACGATAATATAGACGTTGCTGCGGCTACAGAAGCAGGGATTTGCGTAGCTAATGCGAGTGGTTATTCCTCGGACGAGGTATCTGACCATGTAATGGCTTTGTTGCTAACCTTTGCCCGGAGGATAATCGGACTCAACAAGATGGTCAGGGAGGGGAAGTGGCAAATCTTTCATGGCCCGGAAATGCAAAAGATGTGGAAAGGGACTTCCCGGATTCGGTGGAAAATCCTCGGGCTTATCGGTTTTGGTTCAATTGCTAGAGTCCTGACGTCTAAGGCAAGCGGACTCGGGCTGAGGGTTTTAGCCTATGACCCCTATGTTCCTCCAGACGACATGAAAAAAATGGGCGTGGAGCCTGTTGGGCTTGGCCAGTTGCTCAGGCAATCAGACTTTGTCTCTCTCCACGTTCCCTTGACGCCCCAGACCCAACATATGCTAGGGTTGGAGCAGTTTAAGCTAATGAAGCCAACCGCATATTTAATCAATACTTCCCGTGGGAAAGTGGTGGATGAAGAAGCTCTGTATATTGCTCTTACCAGGGGTTATATCACTGGGGCAGGATTAGATGTGCTGGAGACGGAACCAGCTAGAATGGATAACCCGTTGCTCAAGCTGGATAGCGTTCTTTTCACCGGTCATTCCGCTCACTATTCAGACCAGGTGTGGACGGAGATGAGCCGTCGTCCTGCTGAGGAAGTAGGCAGGATTATGTCGGGGGAATGGCCCATAGGCTGGATTAATCCTCAGGTAGAGGCGAAATTTATCAAAAGGTGGCGAAAAAGTAAAGCTATTGCCTGACCCCCGGCGTTGGCGAAGCTCTCTGCTTGTTATATAAGGCTTTTCGTTGCTGGTTGGGGTTCTTATTTGGGCAGGGCATCCACCGCTACAATCTGATGAATATGTTCTGTCCCGAATTGTGTAGCTTGGTGCGATAAGGCTATGGATATTTTCCATTGACATTGTAAGCGTGGGTAATGTATCGTTTAGCATATCAGCTAATAGGAGGAAGAGATGAACTCAATTCAGCAGGACTTATCCATATTTAACAAGTTTGATTTTGAGGCGCCGCCCGTAGGTGTCAAGTTCCTACCCAATAGACCGGATGGAATCGAGAAGCTGGATAAGATTTTAGACCTTTGCGAGATGCTGAAAGAAGCACAAGACGGGAACTCTTTTTACGCCACCAAAGAAGAGTTTACCTGTGTAGGGCCGCTGCTGTTGGGCATGATAGAGCATGAGCCAGCTTTCGAGAGCGGAATGGTAGGACCCAGGTTGGAAGTCTACAAGGACGATCGTGCCAATAGAAAAGTCTATCAGTACATTCCGAGACTGGCGGTTGGTACCATTAACTGTATCGCCTGTTCTCCTTTAGACAAGCTTTCGTTTGAGCCGGATGTGTTGATTGTTATGGCTAACCCCAGTCAGGCCGAAATTTTACTGAGAGCGCATAGCTATACGAGCGGGGAAATGTGGACTGCTAGGGGGACGCCGGTAATAGGGTGCGCCTGGCTATTCATTCATCCCTACTTAAGCGGCGAATTGAATCTTACCGTCACCGGTTTCGGTTTTGGTATGAGAGCCAGGGGGCTATTCCGCGAAGGCCTGATACTCGTATCCATCCCCTGGAGCTTGCTCCCCAACATGATACAAAATTTGAAGGATATGAATTGGGTTCCTCACTCGTACACTATAGGCAGAGAAGCACATAAGAAGAAAGTCAGGGGAATAGCTGAGGAATTGGCACGAGAATCCAAAGCATGAGGCAACCTTGGGTGGAATTCAAGATGAGCAGAGCGAGAGAGGATTAGAGGAGTATAGCAACTTAGGCTCTGACTTTAACGGGATTAGGAAAGCTGCGAGGTTCAGCCTCGCAGCTTCTTGGTTTTCCTCTGGTCCTCAAGCCAGTACTGGTCAATCTCATACGCCAGTGCTACCAGTCGATGAAAATGAGGTAACTATTCATAAATGTGCACACGCCTATGGAAATTTCTAAGGTATGAACATATAATGGTACAGAGTTTTAAAAGCTTTATCAGAGCGCTCAAGGTGGTTTTGCACAGCACAACAACTGACTAGGCTAGAAAAATCGATGAGGCGCAATTTTAGAGAAAGGAGTAGAGCGAATTATTATGGCAGAAGAGACATGGAAGGGTTATAAAGAAAAGAAACATTTCAAACCATCACCATTAAAAGGTATCAGGGTGCTCGAGGTGTGCACCCTTATTCTGGGTCCTTCGGGGCCGGGTTTCCTGGCAACGATGGGTGCTGAAGTCGTTAAGTGTGAAATCCCGCCTATGGGGGATACCTGTCGCAACATGACCCCTTTTGGTTATTTATTCAGGGAGTACGGGCCGGTGTTTACCCACACTAATATTAACAAATACTGGATTGGCCTGGACCTGCATAAGGCTGAAGGGCAGGAGGTGTTTCGGGAGCTTGTGGCTAAATCTGATATTGTTGAGGATAATCTAAGGCCGGGAGTGATGGAGAGCTGGAATGTCGGCTACCGGCAACTCAAAGAGGTTAATCCAAGCATTATCTACATCTCCAAAAACGGCTTTGGCCAGTGGGGCCAATATGCTGAGGAGAACAGGCCTTCCAACGATGGTGCTTCTCAGGCGTTTTCCGGGTATGCCTGGATGTCGAGTTTCCCCGGCCAGCCGCCTCTTAAGAGTCGCATATATATCTGCGATGATTATGGTGGATTGATGGGTGAGATGGCAGTGCTGGCGGCTCTACACTATCGGGAAAGGACAGGTAAGGGGCAGTTCATCGAGTTGTCGCAGAGTGAGAACATTATGCGGGCAATGTCCTGGGTCTGGCCTTATCAGCAAATTACTGGCAAGGTAGCTATGCCAGCCGGGAACAGGGATGTATCCATATGCCCGGCTGACACGTTTCTCTGTGCCGATGATACTTTTGTGGCGATGGCTGCGCCAGCTCCGGACGAATTCAGGGGTCTGTGCGCAGCTATGGACAAGCCAGAGCTGGCAGACGACCCTAGATTTAAAGACCACCTGACCCGATTGCAGGAGGAAAATGCCACTGAAATTCTCAAGATTATTGCCGATTGGGTGAGAACCAAGACTGCCGAGGAACTTGAGGCATTAGCCGAGAAGCATGGCTTCGCTGCGTCCCACGTTTATACTGTCAAGGACGTCGTGGAGGATGAGCATTTCCGGGAGCGAGGCTTTATAACTGATGTTGATGACCCTCTTCTTGGTCAATACTGCGACTATGAATTTCCGGTGATGATGTCCAGGACCCCGCCGAAGGTTAAGTGGTCAGTCCGACCGGTGGGTTTTGACAATGAATATGTGATGGTACATCGCCTGGGCAAGAACGAAGACGAGATAAAGAAGTTGTACGGGTGCGGTGCTCTGGGCAAATGGGTTGATGTGCCGTCCCGTCGACCACCGGATAGCTGGGATGGTAAAGCCGGGCTTATCATAGCGAGAGACTGACTCTGGTTTTTAGCCGCATGAGGGAAAGGAGCAGAGATGATGGAAATGGAACAACAAAGTTGGGCCGATTGGGTAAAGGAGAGGGATGCCCCCGCAATTGCACATACCAGGCCTGAGGCTCTGGATGACATAACGGTGCTGGACTTGAGCTATAAGAGTTACGCAGGATGCTACTGCTCATCGCTTCTAGCCGAGTTTGGCGCCGAGGTTTTGAGGATAGAACCTCCGGAGGGTGATTTTATCAGAACCTGCACACCTTACGGCATGTTATATAAGGGTGAAGGCCTTAACTACTTGACTGAGGGCAGAAACAAGTTTCATATTACCCTGGACCTGGAAAAGCCGGAAGGTAGAGAGATACTTAAGGGTCTGATAGCTCAGGCTGATGTGCTTGTAGAGACATATAGGCCCGGAGTAATGGATGATTGGGGTATTGGTTATGAGCAGTTAAAGGAAATCAACCCCAGGCTGATATTCGCTTCTATAACGGCATACGGGCAGTTTGGGCCCATGAGTCGGAGCCGGATGCCGGACTATGATAATCTGGCTCAGGCGAGGTCAGGGATACAGTCGGGTACAGGAGAGGTTATGCCTGAGGGTAAAAGCTACGGTGAATGTCCATGGGCGGTTCCTACTAAGGCTGGCCCTTGGATAGGTTGGGCCCAGACGGCAACATTTATGGCTGTTAGTATTCTGGCGGCTTTGCACTGGAGAGGAGTTACCGGGGAAGGACAGGCGCTTGATGTTGCTACGGCGGAGGCTTACGCCCGCTTTGATGACTATGCTGCATTGTGGTATCAGGGGGCTGGTGTTATTGCTGAGCGCTTCGGCAGCCTGGATACTGCTGGCTGGCTGTACTGCTTTGCACCAACCAAGGACGGCACCGTTTTTCTGGGCGGCTTGAGGTTGGAGATGTGGCAGGCGTTTGCCGACATGATAGGGAAATGGGATGAGTGGGGGGCCGCGGAATGGACAAGCCTGACCGTTTTTACGGAAAAAGAGCAGCAGTTGAAGTGGGCGCCGTTGATGTTTGCCGAAACACGCAAATACACCAACGAAGAACTAATAAGCATGTCTGTGGAGTATGCTAAGAACGGTCGTCTGGCTCCCATTACCCCTGTGGTAGCGCCGGTTTGTTCGCCCGAAGAAACGATGAAGGATGCCAACTGGTTAGACAGGGGGATGTTTACCCCGGTTAAAGACCCCGTTTATGGAGAACTTGTTGTAGCTCAGGCGCAACATAAGATGACGGAAACGCCCATAAGGACGAAGTGGGTATGCCGGCCGGTAGGCTATGATAATGAGCATATCTACCTCAAATATCTGGGGTTTGGGCCTTCCAGGCTAAAGAAGCTCAAAGGGGCTGGCATAGTTTAGAAGCAGCGTTTACAATGTGGAAGCGCTCTGCCAACTTTGGCAGGGCGCTTCTCTTTACTTCCTATTCTCTAAGTTCTGTCAACTGTCAGAACCTATCATCCTCCTCTTACCTTGATGGCATCGCGTCCTGGTCAAGCCAGACACGGGCAAGGACCGTGCCGGAACCCAGGAAGATGAGGCACCTTTGGCCATCGTAACCCTTCATCCACGGCTGCCAGATGGTGTAAGCGTAGCCGTTCACCGGGCTGAGGT
>CAZRDI010000020.1:0-15009 GCA_964598825.1 uncultured Dehalococcoidales bacterium | reverse complement strand
CTATCGCTGGCTCTAACTTAAAGAGTGGTAACCTTTGTGGGGGCAGGGCAGTTTCACATGAGAGACTTAGTCAAGGGTATATTCTTTAGGGAGAGTCCAACCCTCTTCATTCATACTCTCCAAGCAGAGGTCAGCGGCTTCTTTAATGTTAGCCAGGGTCTCCTTTTTAGTTCTTCCCTGTGAAATACATCCAGGGAGCACTGGTATCTCAGCTACAAAAAACCCATTTTCACCAGGCGTGATGACTACAGGAAGCTTCATTTGATATCCCCCTACCTATAACTCAATATTGACCTTTTAGCAATCCTTTGACAACTATAGCTGTCGCTAGCCCTCAGGGTGTCGCTTCTTGTTCAATTTGCCTCTGGGCAGTCGGTCTGCTTTTGAATATAACCTTAAGGTCCATTGACTTAAACAGCATAACTTCGATATTCTTAAAGGATTAGAAAGCCGCGACTCTGCTTGCATCATTTTCCTCAACTTGAGGCTGTTTTTCAACGACCATTCCTACTTCGATTAGAAGGCAGCCGCTCTGTCCAACTGAGCTACAGGGACCAGTTATTCACCTTTAAAATGTAACATGCAGCGAGTTACAGGTCAAGAGAGCCAGTGGTGACGGCTTATACTTATAGGGCTGATTTTCTTAAGAATTCAGCAGGTTAAAGACAGTCCAGCCGAACAGTGTAGCAGAGGTAACGATAATACCGGCAATCAGCACCCCGATGCAGATGGATAAGAAGGCATACTTGAATTTTAAGCCGAGAAGAACGGCTACCAGTGAACCTGTCCAGGCACCGGTTACAGGTAGAGGGATAGCAACAAATAAAGCGAGACCAATCGGCCCGTATCTTTCAATAATCCTCCCCCGTCGCTCGGTGTAATTAAATAGCCAGTTGAAAAAGCTTTTGAAGATGTCTATTCTGCTTAAGAACTTAGAGATACTATTGAGAAAAAGTAGAATAAAAGGCACCGGCAATAAATTGCCAATGTAAGCTATCAGAAGGGCGTAATACCATGGGAAGTGGTGCTGGATTATGCCTAGAGGTATTGCCGCCCGGAGTTCAGCTATCGGTGAAGCGGCAATGCCAAGCACTATCAGGATACTAGAAAAGTCCACTCCACCCCCACTGCGTGCCGTGTGTCATAACATTAATTGCTTACAGCTAAAGCAGCTCCTTTCGTCTGGATGTCACTGAGAAATCTACGGAGATTTATTTCGCTGGTATGTCGGTTTGTAGTTTTTTAAGTTTACATACCAATCAATCACCAAGTCAAGCTGTGGCATAGTCGGGTTGTATGGGTACTACCTTGACAATAACTCGCCTACATTGCTAGTATGGGGAAGATTTCTGAATTTGGGTGGCGAAGGGGCCGGTAATGCAGAGGTTATTGGATAAAATAGACAGCCCCGCAGATTTGAAGCCGTTGACACGACATGAACTTGAGCAATTAGCTTCTGAGATTAGAGAAGAGCTGGTGGCTACTGTTTCGGCTAATGGGGGGCATCTGGCGCCTAATCTGGGGGTGGTTGAGCTTACCATAGCTTTGCATCGGGTCTTTGATAGCCCACATGACAAGATTATATGGGATGTGGGGCATCAGGCTTATACCCACAAGCTGCTTACCGGCAGGAGAGACCGCTTTGCCTCACTCCGTCAGTATGGGGGATTATCCGGTTTTACCAGTCGCGGCGAGAGTGAGCATGACCCGTTTGGTGCCGGGCACGCCAGCACCTCCGTTTCGGCTGCCCTTGGGATGGCTGTTGCCCGCGACCTTTCCGGCGATGACTACGATGTAGTAGCTGTGATTGGTGATGGGGCTATAACGGGGGGCATGGCACTTGAGGGGCTCAATCAGGTAGGGCATTTAGGCTCCAGGCTTATTGTGGTCTTGAATGATAACGGAATGTCAATTTCACCTACCGTTGGCTCTCTGGCCAGGTTGCTTAGCAGGGTGCGGTTTAACCACCGCTACGATAGGGCAAGAGAGCAGGGCAGGCGGCTGCTTACCGCTCTTCCCCTGGGTAACAAGTTGTGGCAGGCAGGCCAGCAGGTTGAGAGTGGGGTTAAGGGGCTGGTTATGCCGACAACGCTCTGGGAGGAGCTTGGCTTTGCCTATATGGGGCCTATTGATGGCCATAACATTCGTGAGTTGGAAGCAGCCTTTACTCAGGCACGGCGTTATCGCTCAAAGCCGATTTTGATTCATGTCATTACCGTCAAGGGTAAGGGCTACCGTCCGGCTGAGGAGGATGCCACTTACTTTCACGGTGTAGCCGCTAAAAGTGCGGGCACCAGAGTAATACCAACTTACAGCGAGGTGTTTGCTCAGACTACGCTTCGTCTGGCTCGTGAAAATCCTAAACTGGTGGCAGTTACTCCGGCTATGCCTGAGGGGAATTGTCTGAGCATCGTTGAGGCTGAGTTCCCGCAGCGCGTGTTTGATGTTGGAATATGTGAGCAGCATGCCGTTACCTTTGCCGCCGGTTTAGCTACCCAGGGCTTTATACCTGTTGTGGCTATATATTCTACTTTCCTGCAGCGTGCTTTTGACCAGATTATACATGATGTTTGCCTTCAAGAGTTGCCCATTGTTTTTGCTATTGACCGGGGTGGCATTGTCGGTGATGACGGTAAGACGCATCAGGGGACATTTGACATCTCCTACCTGACATTAATTCCTAATCTTGTTGTGTCGGCACCCAGGGATGAGAATGAGCTTCAGCACCTGCTTTACACCGCAGTGCAGTCCGGGCGTCCTATGGCTATACGCTACCCGCGTGGTGCTGGGCTGGGGGTGGAGTTGGATACAGAGCTATACCAGATTCCCATAGGCAAAGGAGAAATAATAAGGGAGGGGACGGATGCAGCCATACTGGCTATAGGGGCTACGGTGGCTCCTGCACTTGAAGCTGCTCAGATATTAGCCGACAATGGGATTGAGACTACGGTGGTTAACGCTCGCTTTGCCAAGCCGCTGGACTCGGAACTCATAGTAGAACTGGCCGGTCGCATTAAGCGTGTGGTTACGGTTGAGGAGAATACTCTCAGCGGTGGCTTTGGCAGCAGTGTAGTTGACATGCTTCAAAAAGCAGGTGTGAGCGATGTTCACGTAAAGACCATCGGTCTACCTGACGAGTTTATAGAGCAGGGTACTCAAGCTGACCTCCGCTCCAAGTATAGTCTTGATGCTATGGGGATAGCACGGCAGCTTTTGACCTTGTTTCCTGACCTTGATTCCGATTCCTTATCAATGGCTAAAAAAGATAAGGCAAAGACTACACCATTATCAAGAGAGGTTTGACGGGACTGAAAATCAGCGCTCCTTCAAAATTATACCCATTTTTCTAACTAGCTCAATAAACAATTTATATAATGTAGGAGGACGATGAATAAGCTAACAGTCAGGGACATAGAGGTTACTGGCAAAAGGGTTTTGGTCAGGGTTGACTTTAATGTTCCTCTGGATGAAAAAGAGGGGACTATAGCTGACGACAGTCGTATTCAAGCCGCGTTACCGACTATCAGATACCTTATTGAGCGGGGGGCGAGGGTTATCCTGGTTTCTCACCTGGGCCGACCTAAAGGAGAGGTGGTTGATAAATTACGGTTGAACATTGTTGCTCAGCGCCTGTCGCAGATATTAGGGCAGCAGGTAGGGGTGGCGACGGATTGCATTGGCCCCGAAGTGGAGAGTTCGGTAGCAAGCCTGCAGAGCGGCGATGTTTTACTATTGGAAAATCTTCGCTTTCACTCCGACGAAGAAACGGGCAGTGCTTCTTTCGCTCAGGATTTGGCTCGCTTAGCTGATATATTTGTTAATGATGCCTTCGGTACCTCCCACCGTGCCCATGCTTCAATAGTAGGTATTACCGATTATCTTCCTGCGGTAGCCGGGTTGTTACTTGAAAAAGAGGTTGTTACGTTAGGTCATATTCTGAGAAGCCCGGCTCATCCTTTTGCGGCACTTCTCGGTGGCGCCAAGATAAGTGATAAGGTGGGTATGCTGGAAAACATTATGGGTAGGGTGGACTTCCTTCTCATTGGTGGTGGTATGGCAGCTACCTTCTTGAAAGCCAATTCCTATGAGGTAGGTCAGTCCCTGATTGAAGAGGAAATGCTGGATACGGCTAACCGGTTGGTGGATAGAGCTCGGGAGAATGGCGTGCGCTTGCTTCTGCCGGTTGATGTGCTTGTTGCTGATGGGCTTGATGCTAAGGCTAAAGCAGAGGTTGTATCTGTAAGAAATATACCGAAAGATAAATGGATTGTGGATATAGGGCCGCAAACTATCAGGAACTTCCGTAGAGAATTGCGAAGGTGTAAGACGGTTTTCTGGAATGGGCCGCTGGGCATATATGAGACAGCTCGATTTGCCAAGGGGACCAGAGCTACGGCTAGACTTCTAGCCAATCTTGGCGCTGTTACCGTTGTCGGTGGGGGCTCTACCGCTGAGGCAGTAACTGAGATGGGATTAGCCGATAAGATGACTTTTATATCCACCGGCGGTGGGGCATCGCTCAAATTCCTGAGTGGGGAAACTCTGCCGGGTGTGGGAGCGTTACTGAATAAGGGGCTACCTCTGGATAGTAGCCTGGAGTTGATAAAGAGCATTGCCCGGACTTCGCCTTCCAGGATTGTGTTGATTATTGCTGATGGCTTGGGTGGGCTGCCCCATCCGGATACGGGGAAGACGGAGCTGGAGACAGCTAATACGCCGAACCTTGACCGGCTGGTAGCCAGAGGCACGTGTGGTCTTATTGACCCGGTGGGGCCGGGGGTAACCCCGGGTAGTGCTCCGGGTCATCTGGCTGTGTTCGGTTACAATCCGGTGGGATTCGGTGTTGGCCGGGGTGTGCTGGAAGCACTTGGGATTGATTTTGACCTGCAGACAGAGGATGTTGCGGCTCGTGGGAACTTCTGCACAGTAGACAAGACAGGATTAGTTACCGACCGCAGGGCAGGGCGAATCACTACCGAAAAGTGCATTGAGCTTTGCCAGCTTCTGGATGGGATGGTACTGGGTGATGTTGAAGTTATTGTCCGTCCGGTTAAGGAGCATCGTTTTGTCGCCATATTCCGGGGAGAGGAACTTTCTTCTGATATCAGCGACTCCGACCCCCAGCAAACGGGTGTGGTTCCGAGGATTATTACTGCCCGGAGCCGTGAGGCGGATGAGATGGCTAGCATTGCCCGTAAGTTTGTAGCTCAGGTAAAGACGGTGCTGGCTGACCATCACCCGGCCAATATGGCTCTCCTCCGTGGTTTTTCCCGGCTTCCCCAGCTTCCGACTATGAACGAGGTTTATAAATTGAAGCCGGCAGCCATTGCCAGCTATCCCATGTATCGTGGGTTGGCTAAGCTGGTTGGTATGGAGATTCTGGAGACGGGAACCAGCATTGAAGATGAAGTGCTTACGCTGAAGCGGAACTACACTGACTACGACTTTTTCTTCTTGCATGTAAAGGGAACCGATTCCGCCGGTGAGGATGGCGATTTTGACCGAAAGGTGAGGGTTCTGGAGCAGATTGACGGCGTGCTGCCGGATATATTAAGCATGAAGCCTGATGTTATCGTGGTCACCGGTGACCACTCAACACCGGCTCTGCTTAAGGGACATAGCTGGCACCCGGTGCCTGTCCTTCTATATTCCAGGTGGTGTCGGCCTGACAAAATAGATAAATTTTCCGAGTCGGCCTGTGTTGGAGGGGGGCTGGGGCGGTTCCCGGCCACTCAGCTCATGTCCTTGGCGATGGCTAACGCTCTGAAGCTGACCAAATTCGGCGCTTAGGAGATTATGATGCGTATACCTATGATTGCTGGTAACTGGAAGATGAATACCACGGTGAGTGAGGCGGTGGGACTGGTCAAAAAAATGCGCCCGGGGCTCGATGAAGTAGATAATGTGGACAGGGTGGTTTGTCCTCCTTTTGTTTCTCTAGCTGCGGTAAAAGAGATAATTAAGGGAAGCTCAATAGGGTTGGGGGCGCAGAATATATACTTTGAGGAGAAAGGGGCTTATACCGGGGAGATTTCGCCGCTGATGCTCGCCGAACTGTGCGAATTTGTTATCATCGGGCATTCGGAGCGCAGGCAGTATTTCAACGAGACCGGGGAGATAGTCAATAAAAAGATAAGAGCCGCTCAGGCAGTCGGATTGAAGCCCATTTTGTGCATTGGGGAGAGGCTGGAGGAGAACGAGGCTGGTAAAACGGAAGATGTGCTTGCCGAACAACTAAGGTCGTCTCTGACCGGGCTGGATAACCTCAGTAGCCTGATTATAGCCTACGAGCCAATATGGGCTATCGGCACGGGTAGGGCAGCTACCGGCAAGCAAGCTAATGAGACCATCGGTTTTATCAGACGCAACGTTGCCGAATTATACGGGAAAGACATTGCCCAAGGTATGCGTATTCTGTATGGCGGTAGTGTTACCGCTGACAATTCCGTTGAGTTTATGCAGCAGTCCGAGATAGACGGTGCCCTCGTCGGCGGAGCCAGCCTGAAAGCAGACCAGTTTATAAGCATCGCCAGGCAAGCTTCGGAAATTAAAGGGCGTCTATAAAGGGGCTTGACGGAGCACTACCTCACGTTGACTGGGAGCCACGTCGGCGTTTTCGTTCCACCGGACTTGACAAGCCATTGCAGCCAGTAGTTATATTTCTGTCGTATTTTGCTTAAGTGAGGGTGTTGCAGATGACCCGGAAACGCAGGAAGAGGACGGCAAAGAGAAGCATAATCAGGTTTAGCCTGTTCGGGGCGGTTGGCTTTGGCATCGGGGTGCCGATGATAATGCTGGGGATGTTCCTCGGGCTTGTCGCTGCTCTTGAGACAGTGGAGGCCTGGTCTACGACCGGGCCTTTTGTGAGTCTGGGTCTTGGATTTGCCGTTGCCGGGGCACTTGGAGGACTGGCACTGGGATTGGCCTTGAGGAAAGGTAAAATTCTTCGCCTGACAGGGTTTTGTGCTATCGGGTTCTTGCTTGGAGGGCTGGTCACGATTCCCTTTGCGTCTCTGGGTAGCGAGGTGAAGTCATACTTAGGCGTGTTGTTGGTGCCGGGGGCATTTGGCGGAGCAGCGCTGGGGTTTGCGTTAGGGGCGAAGATGAGGATAACGATTGTAATTTTAGCCCTTGCCGGAGCCGTGGGATTTGGCATAGGTGATGTTGTTATGATAGCGATTAACGGACTCCTTGAACCCCGGGTTGGATTAATCGTAGCGTCAATCATCAAATTTGCCTTAGGGGGAATCGTCGGGGGCGCTGCGCTGGGAACGGCACTGGGGTTCCTTAATAAAAGAAAGGTACTGGTATTCAGGTCCAGGTAGAATGAATCATCTGGTAGCTATAGTCGGTCCTACCGGTGTGGGTAAGAGTGAACTGGCTATTCATCTGGCTCAGACTCTTGATGGTGAGATAGTAAGCGCTGATAGCCGGCAGCTGTACCGTTTTATGGATATAGGTACGGCTAAACCGGGCCGGCAGGAGCTGTCTCTTGTTCCTCACTATCTGATTGATGTAATTGACCCTGACCAGGATTTTAGTCTGGCTCAGTATCAGGAACTGGCTTATAAATCTATAAAAGACATTCAAAAGCGTAATAAGTTGCCGTTGCTGGTAGGCGGTAGCGGGCTGTATGTATGGTCGGTGCTGGAGGGCTGGGATATACCACGGGTGCCGCCTGACTCCGAGTTCAGACGCAGTCTGGAAGAGAAAGCGGCTAAAATCGGGAAGGATAAGCTCTATCGGGAGTTAATGAAGGTGGACCCGGTTGCGGCACAGAGGATTGACCCGCGTAATGTGCGGCGTACTATAAGAGCCCTTGAGGTCTATAAAAGCACCAGTACCCCTTTTTCTCAGCTTCAGCGTAAAAAGGCATCGCCTTTTGATACTTTCATTATAGGGTTGACGGTAGACAGGGTAGAGCTATACCGCAGGGTTGATTTGAGGGTTGACGGGATGGTAGAGCAGGGCCTAGTGGCTGAAGTGGAAAAGCTGGTAGACATGGGTTATAACCTTGATTTACCGGCCATGTCCGGCATCGGCTATAAGCAAATCGGCATGTTTATCAGGGGTGAGCTCACTCTGGATGCCGCTATACAGCGCATCAAAACCGAGACCCACCGCTTTAACCGACACCAGTATAGCTGGTTTCGGTTAAAAGATGATAGAATAGAGTGGTTTGATATACAGAGCAAGGAAGACTCACAAATTGCAGCTCAAGTAACCAGGTTCATGAGAAGTAACCATGAAGTTTACTAAGATGCAGGGTGCCGGTAATGATTTCGTGCTGGTGGAAACCAGTGATATGCAGCGTGATTGGTCGCGGCTCGCAGATGCTATGTGTGACCGTCACGTTGGTATAGGCTCAGATGGCTTGCTGCTGCTGTTACCTTCAGAGACTGCGGATTTCCGGATGCGTATCATCAACACCGACGGTTCTGAGGCTGAAGCCTGTGGTAACGGGCTAAGGTGCCTGGTCAAATATATCATTGACAGGGGGATGGCTAACTCAAGAGCCGAGGAAATATCGGTGGAAACAATAGCCGGTGTAAGGGAAGTTAAAGCTCATAGAGTGAAGGGCAGGTTGACTGAAATCCAGGTAAGTATGGGAGTACCGGAGTTTAAGGCTAAAGACATTCCGGTAATGATAGGGCCGGGTAGCGGGAATATAGTTGACATAAAATCAATGGTGGGCTACTATCTTACTGTTGTTGGCAAGGAGCTACTCCTGCACTTTGTCTCCATGGGGAATCCGCATGCTGTTTGTTTCTGGCAGCAGCCGGTATCCGATTTTCCACTGTCCCGGTTAGGACCAGAGGTAGAGACGCATAAGATATTTCCCAACGCGATGAATTTTGAAGTAGCCAGAGTCATAAATCGGCAGCAGATAGAAGCCCGTGTTTGGGAAAGGGGAGTAGGCGAGACGTTGGCTTGTGGCAGTGGTGCCTGTGCTATAGCGGTTGCTGCCCGACTATATGATTATACGGATAGTAAAGTTGACATAAAGTTACCGGGTGGTATACTGAGTGTGGAGTGGGATGGGGTAGGGGAGGTACTCCTTAGCGGCCCGGCTGAAACGGTATTCAGTGGAGAATGGCCAGACGAGGTGTAGTTGAAATGAGGATAGCGAGACGAGTAGAAACTTTATCACCATATCTTTTTGTGGAAATTATCAAAAAGATTGCTGAGAAAAGGGCTAAGGGTGAAGAGATAATCAGCTTTGCCATAGGCGACCCTGATATTCCTACGCCGCCGCACATAATTGAGAAGCTTTGTGAGGCATCTCAGGACCCGGCTAACCATCGCTATCCGGAAAGCGAAGGCTTGCCCCAGTTGCGCCAGGCTATAGCGGGATGGTATGAGACCCGGTTCGGTGTCTCACTTGATACCGATAAAGAGGTGCTGCCCCTTATCGGTGCCAAGGAGGGTATTGCCCATATTGCCCTGTGTCTTATTGATCCTGGGGACATTGCCTTGGTGCCTGACCCTGGCTATCCCGTTTACTCGGTAGGCACCAGATTGGCCGGTGGTAGACCTTACTATATGCCGCTTACCGAGAAGCATGATTTTCTGCCTGATTTGGAGGCTATACCTGAAGACATAGCCAAGAATGCTAGACTTTTGTGGGTAAACTATCCTAATAATCCTACAGGCGCTGTGGCTGACCTTGAATTTTTCAATAGACTGGTTAAATTTGCCCGCCAGCACGACATGGCTATCTGTCATGATGGGCCATATTCAGAGGTCGCTTACGATGATTATCAGCCGGTTAGCTTTATGCAGGCAGATGGAGCCAGGGAAGTTGGAGTTGAGTTTCATTCTCTGTCAAAGAGCTATAATATGACCGGCTGGCGGATAGGAATGGTGGTGGGTAATCCTGTTCTGATTGATGCTCTGAGAAGGGTTAAGTCAAATATGGATTCAGGGATTCCGCAGGCTATTCAATATGCCGCCATTGAGGCTTTGACCGGACCTCAGGACTGTATCCAGGAGCACAATGCTACCTACCAGAGACGCCGTGACCTGGTTATTAATATGCTGAATAGCATCGGTCTTGAAGCCAGGTTACCGAAGGCGAGTCTGTATGTCTGGGCTAAGGTTCCTGAAGGCCAGACCTCTTTGGATTTTACCAGCAGCCTGTTGGAAGAGGCTGGGGTTGTGGTGACCCCCGGGGTAGGGTATGGCAAGAACGGCGAGGGTTATGTGAGGATATCCTTGACCGTTCCTGATGCGGCTCTGGTGAAAGGTTTGTCACGGCTGGCAGATTGGGGCAGACGCAAAGGGTTGAGAAAGAAGAAAAGGACTTGACATAATATCAGGAGACGAATTATGTTTAAGAGGATTGACCATGTTGAGATTGTGCCTGTTGACTTTGAAAGGACTCTCAATTTCTATACAGAAATTTTTGGTTTTAAGATTCAATCGAGGCTTAAGCCTGAAAGGCCATCTCTAGAAGAGATTGTTTTCATTGAACTGGGTGGCACATTGATAGAACTCTTTTCTGTTAAGGAACCTGCTCCTGCTTCTACGGAGCAATGGCAGGTTGGCTGCCGTAAGATTGCACTCGAGGTGGAGAACCTGGATAAGGCTATAGAGTATCTTAAGAGTAAGGGGATAGAAATATCCAGCAGCCCGGTAACAATAGCAACATTAAAGCGAGCTGAGATAAAAGACCCTGATGGGCTGTCAATTGAACTTTTGCAGCGACTGTGAAGGAGGGGTAATATCCGTCGAAGCTTAACTGTTACACGCTCATCCCCAGAACGGGCTTTCCTGGTGGCGGTGGCGACCAGGGGAAATACCGACCAGTGGTCGGCAGAGGACTCTTTGCGGGAGCTGGCTCAATTGGTCGGTACGGCGGGTGCCGGCGTGGTGGGAAAGATTATCCAGCGGCTGCCTGTGCCTTCTAAGACTCATTACCTGGGCAAGGGCAAAGTTGATGAACTGTTAGCTCTGAAGGACAGCACTAAATATGATGTGGCGGTCTTTGACGATGAGCTTTCGCCACTGCAGCAGCGTAATCTGGAGGAGATTCTCAAGGTAAAGGTAATTGACCGCGTTGCCTTGATTTTAGATATTTTTGCCAGGCGGGCCCGAACCCATGAAGGCAAACTACAGGTAGAGCTGGCACAGCACCAGTATCTTTTGCCCCGTCTTGCCGGGCAGTGGAGTCATCTGGAAAGGCTCGGTGGTGGTATCGGTACTAGGGGCCCCGGTGAATCGCAGCTTGAAACTGACCGTCGTCTTATCCAGAAGAAGATACACCGTCTGAAAGGGCAGATTGAACAGGTAAGGAAGCACCGTATGCTGTACCGCAAGCAGCGTAAGAAAAGCGGTATTCCTGTAGTAGCCCTGGTCGGCTATACCAATGGCGGTAAAAGCACCTTGCTTAATGCGCTCAGCAGGGCCGGTGTTTTTGTTGAGGATAAGCTCTTCGCCACCCTGGACCCGACTACCAGGCGCCTGACCCTTCCTGATAAGAGTGTGGTCCTGGTTACTGACACGGTTGGCTTTATCCGTAAGCTGCCGCCCGCTATTATCACTGCGTTCAGGGCAACCCTTGAAGAGCTGACCGAGGCTGATGTGCTTGTTCATGTAGTTGATTTAACCAGTCATAACGCGGCGGAGCAATGTCAGGTAGTAGAGGACATTCTTGCCGACCTTAATCTTATGGATAAGCCGAGGATTACCGCGCTGAACAAAATTGATTTGCTGCTGGATGGTGATGACGCCCGGAGTGATGAGTCAGCTATCAGTCATCTGGCTGACCAGTGCGGCGGCATGGATGAAAATACGGTGCTTGTTTCAGCCGCCAGGGGATGGGGACTGGCTGAACTCTTAGAACTTGTTGGCGGGGTGCTGGTTAAGGTCTCTTAACCCGCTAAAAATAGCCCCTCAAAAAACGACGCTCTCAAATCAAAATCTGGGCACCTGAAAATTTCCCTGAATGGTTTTCTATGTCTGCGGGTTAACAGCGGGGTCATTCTTCATTGGTGGAGCGGTGGATTATGAAGTAGATGGGGCAGAAGCCCAGTAGCGCTGTCAGCACTATAACTGAGCCGATAATACCGACTATGCTTATTGCCGTATCCGGTAACCCGGCAAAGAAGGCGATTAGCAGGATGACTAATCCCAAAACCCCCCGCACCATCCGCTCCTTGTTTCCCAGGTTAATCTTTAACATCGGGACATCTCTCCTTGGTCGCTATCTATTATAGAGGAAAGAGGGCCTCTCTTCAAAGGCATTTCCAGCCCGTTATTTATGTTAAGTGCGTATCTGTGTGTAACTTTGGGACGCACTATAACTATTATGTCAGCTTAGTCGTATTGAAGTTAGAAAATGCCCTACTGAATGGGGAAAAGGCTTGCTAACATAATGTGCTATAATAACTCTCATAAATGTTGGGAGTACAATGACTATGGATTTCTTAAGACCGCATATAAAAGGTAAGATTGGTGAACTCAAGACACAATTATCCCAGAAAATATTTCTTGATTCTAAGGCATATTCGACTTTTACTAATTTTATTATCAAGGACGAATCTGGCTCGACACAAATCGACCATATTATTGTCTCTAAATATGGAATATTCGTGGTAGAGACTAAAGAATGGACTGGCTGGATATACGGAAGTGAAAGAGCTGCGAAGTGGACAAAAAATATTTACGGTAATAAAACGCAATTTCAAAATCCGTTGCGCCAAAATTATCGTCATACAATGAGCCTTTCTAAATATCTTGAAATTGCTCACGAAAAGCTCAAGCCGATTGTAATGGTTTGGGGAGATTGTAAATTTAAAACAACAATGCCAGCAAATGTGATTCGTGGTGGAATTCAAGGAACTGCGGATTATATCAAGGGCTTTTCTGAGGTGCTATTTACAGACCAAGAGGTAATAGATATATGCAATAAACTAAAATCCGGGAAAGCTGAAATGAATCTGCTCAGTGGTTGGCATCACGTACAATCATTAAAGCAACAGCATGATAGTAAAAGCGTATGCCCAAAATGCGGAGGAAACCTAGTAGAGCGAAATGGAAAACAAGGTCCCTTTATTGGATGTGATAAATTTCCGAAGTGTAGATATACACGAGCATTAGATTGAGAGCATAGACATTGAACTAATTTGGATACGGCGACACCAGGTGGCGGGTGGGCAAGACTATTTTAGGAGGTGTGTAATGAAAGCTTTAGTAGTATATGACTCAGCCTACGGGAATACTGAGGAAATTGCCAAGTCAATCGGTAATACCATTGTCGGTGATGTTAAGGTAGTACGTGCAAGTGAAGTAAATCCCTCCGATGTGGAATCGCTTGATCTGCTTATCGTCGGTTCTCCGACATACGGAGGCAGACCGACGCCACCGGTTCAAGGCTTCCTTAAAGAAGTTTCTGAGTCGGCTGTCAAAGGTATTTCAGTAGCCGCATTCGATACCAGAGTTTCAGCAAAGTGGGTCAAAGTCTTCGGCTTTGCTGCGGGAAAAATCGCAGGCCGTTTAAAGAAAAAGGGCGGTATTCTTGCTGCGTCTCCTGAAGGCTTCTTCGTCGAAGGTACAAAGGGGTCACTGAAAGAGGGAGAACTGGAACGTGCCACCAGCTGGGCTAAAGAGATTATCGAAAGCAAAGGATAGTATAACGAAGAAATCTGACCTCTAACTAACCAATCCCCTACCCGCGTAAAAAAGGAATTGTCAATATGGGTATCATAATTTTGGGTCTTATATCAGGTATTGTTAAGGTCACCATCTGGGTATTCAGGGGTATAACTAGGCTTATTAAATATATTGTTAAAGCTATTTGAGAATTAGGCTATATGTTATGTCAGATTAGGCATATTAAAACTAGAAAATCTCCTGCTATATCACGAAAGCGCTTGACAAGGGATTATAATTGAAAGAGAGAACGGCAAGACCCTGGTAAGGAGAGGGGTAATGAGTACGATGAAAATCGGTAGATTAATTCTCATCATTGTTTTGGGTGCTCTGCTAGTGGGTTCTGTATTTAGCGGCTGTGCAGGTCTTCCAAAGCCTACGGTTGGCTACGTTCCAGAAGGGTGGTCTGTTCTCTCCGATCATGTCTATACTACCTGCCTGGGATTTGATGAGGGAGTGTTAATATATGGCGACGGCGCACTCCAGAAACCCAATTCTGTTGAGATACATTATCATAATATGCATGAGGAAGATAGAGCCGTGGGAGGACAATCGATTACTGACGTAGATCGCATTATTACTGAGTGGGCAATATACAACCTTGAGTATGACTCTATCGAGGTTGAAGAGTCTGGAGCAATGCTTGTGGGTGGCCAAATAGCTGGCTACGCTAAAGGATATGACCCGGTGGGGGGTAACTATGTGCTGGTTCTACAGTGTTTCAATGAGCCTATATGCTATTCACTCCGTGCTCTGTGGAAGCCAACCTTTGATGAAGCGGATGTGAAACGGCTCATAGAAAGTATCTCGTTCTAGCCACATAACCCATAAATTTGATGGAGGTACTTAGATGGAGAGCAGGATATCACCTAAATCAAGACTTGCAGTAGTTCTGCTTGCATGGTTTTTCGGGTCTCTAGGTTTTCACAGATTCTACATAGGGAAAATTAGTTCAGGAATTGTAATATTATTACTAGGCATAGTAGGATGGTCAACCACTTGGCTTTTAGGGTTCGGATATATATTTCTTATACTTGCTGGAATTTGGGTGCTGATTGATTTTCTAACGGCTCTATTCGGGACAATGAAGGATGGTAGTGGTAGACCGATAACGCGTTGGTAGTATTAGCTAAAAATGCCCTATATGTTATGTCAGGTTACATACAGAGAAGCTAGAAAATGCCCTACTGAATGGCGAAAGTTCCTGCTAACATAATTTCAGCGAGAAATGAGGGTGAGATATGTTGAACAAAGTATGCTTAATTTTACTGATAGCCCTATTATCAGGAATGCTGTTATTGACCGGCGGATGCGCTGGAGATTCAGCAGTAGCAAAGGATGGTGATACCGTTAAAG
>CAZRDI010000019.1:0-15086 GCA_964598825.1 uncultured Dehalococcoidales bacterium | reverse complement strand
TTGAGGAGGTGCGCCTTTCCGTAGAGGAAGCCGAAGCCATACGCCTGAAGGACCTAGAGGGACTGGAGCAGGAGGAGTGTGCCCGGAGAATGAATATCTCGCGCCCTACCTTTCACCGGGTGCTCGGTGCTGCCCGGAACAAGGTGGCTGACGCTTTGCTTAACGGGAAGGCAATACAGATTCAGGGGGGTAACTTTGAGATGGCAATGCGCCGTTTTCACTGCCTCAATGGTCATGAATGGGATGTGCCCTTTGAGACCATGATAACTACGCCTCCTCAGCTTTGCCCTACCTGTGAAACACCGAACATCCTGCCCATTCAGCCTTCTGGATTGGGTCGGGGACGAGGGGGCTGGGGAAAGCGTCTTCGGCGGGGGCATTAGGTAGCGGAAGCGGTACTTGAATAAGAAAAGTAAATTTCAAAAAGGAGGTGAGAAGATGATAGGGAGAGGTTGGTTTGGACGAGGTTTCGGTCGAGCCGGAGGTGGAGGTATGGGTTTTGGATTCCGGGGGAGCTCTCCCCCGTGGCCCTACGTAGGTCGGGGCAGAGGGGGACTACCAAGGTGTGGCTACTTCCTTAGTGGAGCAGTGGCTGCGCCGGAGATGTCGACCTTTACTCCGCAGGCGACCCGGGAGCAGGAGCTTGATTACCTTAAGAATCAGGCTGATGCAGTGAGGAGTCAACTGGAGCAAATTGAGTCCAGAGTGCGTGAATTGGAAACAAAAGGTAAATAGTCTACAAATATCTTGATAGAGGAGGCGAAACATGAAGATTGCTATCTCAGCCACCGGAGCAAGTCTTGATGCTGATGTAGACCCTCGTTTTGGTCGCTGTCAGTATTTCGTTCTTGTTGACCCGGATACGATGGAGTTTGAGTCCCTGGAGAATGCCAGCGTTATGGCTTCTGGCGGGGCAGGAATCTCTGCCGCTCAGGTGATTGTCGGCAAAGGAGTGCAGGCAGTGCTTACCGGTAACTGTGGCCCCAATGCCTATCAGGTGTTATCGGCCGCTGGCGTACAGGTAATCACTGGGGCTAGCGGGAACATAAAGGATGCTGTTCAGGCTTACAAATCAGGCCAGTTTCAGCCCAGTTCCCAGCCTAATGTAGCTGACCACTCCGGAATGGGAGGCGGTATGGGAGGCGGTATGGGTAGAGGAATGGGAGGCGGCATGGGCAGAGGAATGGGAGGCGGTATGGGCAGAGGCATGGGGCGTGGGATGGGAATGGGTGGAGGGGTTGGTATGATGCCTGCGGGTGGTTCAGCACCCATGTCCGGCTTGGAGCAGGATGTAGAAGCGCTCAAGAACCAGTCACAGATGCTGGCGCAGCAATTGGCTGAAATTCAGCGGCGCATAGATGAGATGGGAAACAAAGGAAAGTAACTGGTTTTCCGTTTATGGTTTATGAATATAGGTGTCCTTAGCCTGGTGCAAAGACGGTAGGGGGATGATGTGATAATATCCGTTGCCAGCGGCAAGGGTGGCACCGGGAAAACCCTGGTGGCTACCAGCCTGGCTCTGTCACTACAAAATAGGGAACCGGTGCGGCTTCTCGATTGTGATGTAGAGGAGCCTAATGCTCATATTCTCCTGAAGCCGCTGTTGAATCGTCAACAGAAGGTCTCTATTCCAATTCCCCAAGTAGATGAGGAGAAATGCACCCGCTGCGGTAAATGCGCCGAGGTCTGTGCCTATAATGCCATAGCCGTGATAGTTGATAAGGTGCTTGTATTTCCAGAGCTTTGCCACGGCTGTGGGGCGTGTAGCTATCTCTGCCCTGAAGATGCTATCTCCGAGGTGAACAGGGAAATAGGGGTCATAGAGTCAGGGCAGTCAAAGGATATAGAGTTTATCCACGGTAAGCTTGATGTCGGCGAGGCGATGGCTCCTCCTGTAATCAGGGGGGTGAAGAAGCATATCAACCTGGACAAACTTGTCGTTATTGACGTTCCTCCGGGAACCTCCTGCCCCGTGGTTGAGGCGGTGAAGGATAGTGATTTCTGTCTTCTGGTGACTGAACCCACCCCCTTTGGTCTCAATGACCTGGCTCTGGCTGTAGATATGCTGGGTGAACTGGGTATACCCTGCGGTGTAATCATTAACCGGGATGGAGTTGGAGATAATAAAGTTGAGGAATATTGCCATCAGAAAGATATTCCTGTTCTGCTGCGGATTCCATTGGACATTGAGATTGCCCGGCTGTACTCCCGGGGGGTCACTCTGGCTGAGGGTATCCCGCAGTGGCAGGAGGCATTTCTCAGCCTCGTTGATGAGGTTAGTAAGTTGGTAGAGAGGAAGCCGGAATGAAAGAGGTCGTAGTCTTGAGCGGCAAGGGTGGTACCGGGAAAACAAGCGTGGTGGCATCTCTGGCGGCTCTGGCTGAAAATAAAGTTATGGTGGACTGTGATGTAGATGCCGCCGACCTCTGTTTGCTCCTCCAGCCGGTTACTCAGACGGAGGAGGAGTTCTGGAGTGGGCAGGTTGCCTTTATCGATGACGAGAAGTGTACCCAATGCGGGTTGTGCCAGGAGGTATGCCGTTTTAACGCCATAAGTGATTTTAAGGTTGACCCTGTTTCGTGTGAAGGCTGTTGTTTTTGCCATCGTATCTGTCCTGAAGAAGCTGTAGCTATGCAGGAGAACCTCTCGGGGCGCTGGTTTATCGCTGAAACACGCTACGGGCCGCTGGTTCATGCCAGATTAGGAATCGCTCAGGAAAATTCGGGTAAGCTAGTGGCAACGGTTAGGCAACAGGCGGGGCTAATGGCTAAAGAGCAGCAGTTTGATTATATTATTAGTGACGGTCCGCCCGGCATCGGCTGCCCGGTTATCTCCTCTCTGTCCGGGGTGAACCTGGCGGTTATCGTTACTGAGCCAACTCTCTCCGGGATACATGACCTGGACAGGGTTATTGGCGTTTGTCATCACTTCAAGGTTCCTGTTATAGTTTGTATTAACAAGTACGATATCAATGAGGATAATACCCGTCAGATTGAAAGCTATTGTCTTAGCCACGATGTGGAGTTAGCTTCCAGACTTCCTTTTGACAATGTGGTAACTGAGGCGCTGGTCCGGAGGGTGCCGGTGGTGGAGTATTCCCGCAACAGGGTTGCACAGGAGTTAGAGAAGCTGTGGCAGACTGTTTGCAGAGCGCTGTGAAGCGCTTTCCCGTCCGGAGGACGGGGTTCAATAAGATATATATATTGATACTAAATGAGGGGGTTTATAGATGATATATGCGGTACCGTTAAGCAATGGCAAGGTCGCTATGCACTTCGGCCATTGTGAGCAATTTGCCCTGTTTGATGTTGATGAGGCAAAAAGTGAGATTGTGAAGAAGGAGGTTCTAGCATCACCGGAGCACCAGCCAGGTCTTCTCCCGGCGTGGCTGGCTGAGCAGGGCGCCTCTGTTGTTATAGCCAGTGGTATGGGCTCCCGGGCTCAGGACCTTTTCAGCCAGAACCGTATTAAGGTTGCTGTCAATGCACTGGAAGACGACCCTGAGAAGGCGGTCCTAGCTTACATGAAGGGTGCGCTGGAAGTAGGCGATGACGTGTGCGACCATTAGCGCGTCCTTCGGTGTTGTGGTGGCATAAGGTTTGGCATTAACGAAAAAGCAGTGGTAGATAGGTGTTCTCAGGCGTGAGAGTAACCAAATGACGGCAGTGCACATTGTTATCCTGCTGGCGACGGGTGTCGGTGTTGGTTTTGCTAGTGGGCTTCTGGGGGTTGGTGGGGCTTTCATTATGACACCCGTGCAATACCTGGTATTCACCGGCATGGATATCCCGGCGGATATGGCAATCAAATTAGCCTTCGGCACCAGTTTACTGGTTGTCCTGCCTACGGTAATCAGCGGCGCCTGGAGACATAGCAAAAAGGGGGCGGTGAGGTGGAAAACAGCCATTATTATGGGGGGTTGCGGTTCGGTAGCTGCTTTTGGCGGGGCTACTCTGGCTACCCACCTGCCCGGGGCAACACTGAAGATAATCTTTGGCGTTGTTGTTCTCCTTGGTGCTATCAGGATGCTCACTGCCAGGTCGTCTCAGGTTGAGGAAGAACCCAGGGAAAACCCCTGGCTATTGGTAGCCTGGGGTGTGCCTATAGGTCTGGTGACCGGCATTATAGGCGTCGGCGGTGGTATAATGGCAGTTCCGGTACTGGTGCTGGCGCTTAAATTTAAAATGCACAACGCTATAGCCACATCCCTGGCTATGGTAATATTTAACAGTATCGGCGGGCTTATCGGCTATATTGTGAATGGACTCGGCGTTGCCGGTCTGCCGCTGTATTGTATCGGCTATGTTAATCTGCAGGCGTGGTTGCTTCTGGCTGTTACCAGTGTCGGTATGGCACAGGTCGGGGCGATAGCAGCACACAGGTTGCCAGCCAGGCAGCTAAAGTATATATTTATTGCTATAATGTTCTATATGGGACTGAAGATGCTCGGACTCTTTGACTGGCTGGGCTGGCCAATATAAATAAATATTAGATAGGAGTGGGTTGTTTATGGTTACAAAAGAGCAAATTGAGCAGGCGCTTGGTGAAGTGCTTGTTCCGGAAGTTAGTCGCAGCGTAGCGCAGCTAAATATGATACAGGGGGTTGGGATTGCAGATAATGCCGTTCAGCTTACTCTTGCCTCAACTGCTTTGAGTCAAAACGCTCAGGACTGGGTTAAAGCCAAGGCAGAAGAGGTGGTGGGGAAGTTACCCGGGGTAAAAGAAGTAGATATAAATTTTGTTGAGGTTAAGCCCGTAGACCTGAACCGGATTAACCGGGTTATCGCTGTGATGAGCGGCAAGGGAGGGGTGGGCAAATCGCTGGTAGCCAGCCTTACGGCGGTTGCTCTCAGGCGCCAGGGCTATGAGGTTGGAGTGCTGGATGCCGATATCACCGGTTCCAGTATACCCAGGATGTTTGGCGTTACCGCCCGACCCAGCGGCAGTGCTACCGGAATCATGCCGGTGACATCAAAGTCGGGAACTGAGATCATGTCGGTTAATCTGCTTCTACCCAGCGAGGATGACGCCGTTATCTGGCGTGGTCCCCTTATTTCCAAGGTTATTACCCAGTTCTGGGAGGAGGTGCTCTGGGGTAGGTTGGATTATCTGGTTGTTGACCTGCCGCCGGGCACTGCCGATGCTTCCCTGACCGTGCTGCAAACCCTTCCTGTATCGGGTATAATCATCGTTTTTACCCCCCAGGATTTAACGGCTATGATAGTCAGGAAAGCAGTGAATATGGCCCAGAAAATGGACAAGCCTATCCTGGGTGTGGTTGAGAACATGAGCTATCTGTATGTGCCCGAAATAGACAAGCGGATTGAGCTCTTTGGCGAGAGCAGGGGTGAAGAGATGGCACAGGCGGCCCAGGCCCCTCTTCTGGGGCGGTTGCCGATAGACCCGGATTTAGCCAAGCTTTGCGATGAGGGGGCGATAGAGCGCTATGACTCTGATGCTTTTAAAGCCATGACTCAAGCGCTGTCTAAGGCTATGCCGTTAAAGTAAAATCATATTCAACAGGAGGTAGAGAGTGAACCCGGAATCTGATGGACTGCAAGAATTAGTTATGGCGGATGCCCGGAAGATTTATTCCGAAACGGTTATTGACCATGCTATGCATCCGCGTAACCTGGGAGATTTGGATGACGCGGACGGTTTTGCCAAGGTAGTCGGTTCCTGCGGGGATACGATGGAGATATGGCTTAGAATAAGGGATGACATAATTGCCGGCACCGCCTTTTTTACGGATGGCTGTGGCACAAGCATTGCCTCGGGTAGCATGACTACCGAGATGGCTAAGGGAAAGAGTATCCTTGAGGCTCGTAAGATTAGCCAGCAGGATGTTCTTAAAGCCCTGGGTGGGCTGCCGGAGGAGAGTGCCCACTGTGCTCTCCTGGCGGCAAACGCTCTGAAAGAAGCCATTAAAGATTACCTGGATTCCAAGAGAGAGCCGTGGAAGAAACCTTATCAGAAGCGTTGAATGGGTGCGAGGATGCCTATCTCCTGCCGAACTCTTTTTCCAGCTGTCCTGCGTTGAGGTGAATCATGGTCGGTCTGCCGTGGGGGCAGGTATGAGGGACGGTTGCCTGCTCCAGCTGCCGTATAAGCTCGCGCATTTCATCATTAGTTAGTACCTGCCCGGCTCTCACCGCGCTGTGGCAGGCGATAGATATAGCTATCTCCTCCATCCAGTCGCCCTTATCCCCTTCGGATAAGGAGTCTGACAATTCCCTCAACGTGGCTGCCCAGTCTTTCTTGCCCAGCAGAGCCGGCACAGCCCGAACCAGGTAAGTCCTGTCGCCAAAGGGCTCGATGGAGAAGCCGAATTCGGCCAGGTTCTCGTATTGGGCTTTCAGGACCTCGTCCTGCCTGGGGGTAACCTCAAGAGTTACCGGCTCAAGCAGCCCCTGGACCTCTGTCTCTTGGTGAGACCGCTGGTGCTTGACTTTCTCAAAGAGGATGCGCTCGTGAGCGGCGTGCTGGTCGATAAGATACAGCCCGTCAGGACCCTCGGCTACGATATAACTGCTCAAGACCTGACCCACTATTCGTAGAACGGGGAGAGCCAGTGCCGGGATTTGCGGAGCCATCGTTGGCGATATGGTAGAACCGCCGCTACTTTCCGGTGATGCCCACAATGTCTGCCCTGGCTTCGGTTGGGTGGCGAATGGGGCGGCGACCTCCTCAATCCTGGGCACGGTCGCCAGTCCGAGCAGGGCCCGCCGGACTGCTTTCTGGACGGCGCCGAAAACGATACGCTCATTCTGGAACTTTACCTCTGTCTTGGTGGGGTGAATGTTGACATCTATCTCCCCGGGTGGCATTGATATATTAATAATAGCCACTGGATGTTTCCCCTGCATCAGGAGTCCGTGATAAGCCTGCTCCACCGCCCAGGCGAGCGTCCGACTGCTTATCCAGCGGCGGTTAACGAAGAAGCTTAGGTAGCTCCGGTTTGAACGGCTCACCGTCGGTGAGCCTATCATGCCCGTTATCTGCGGTGGCGATGTTGCCTCCCCGCCCTCCCATTTCCTGTCGTCATTAATCTCCAGCATATTTCGGGCAATCTCAAGGCCATAAATCTCAATGGCACTGTCTATTAGCTGGCCGCTGCCCGGTGTTCTCAGGGTTACCTTACCGTCAATAGACAGGGTAAACTTGACCTCGGGAAAAGCAAGGGCATACTGGCTGACTACATTAGCTATGTGGCTGTTTTCGGTAGTCGCCGACTTTAGAAATTTTAACCTTGCCGGCACCCTGCGGAACAGGTTTCGTACCGTAATCGTGGTCCCCTGTGGGCGTGCCTGGCTTCCCCGGTTGACAACTATGCCATCATTTAGGTTAAGGTAGGTGCCTGCCGAATCGTCTGGAGCGCAGGTAACAATATCTATCTCGGCTACGGCGGCTATGCTGGGTAGTGCCTCCCCGCGGAAGCCGAGACTGGAGATTGAGTCCAAATCCTCGGCATCTTTTATCTTGCTGGTAGCGTAACGGTCAAAGGCGAGTTCCACCTCCCCGGATGGAATGCCGCTTCCGTTATCGGTTACCCGGATGAAGCCCACCCCGCCGCCCTTCACCTCAATAGAAATCTGGGACGAGCCGGCATCCAGCGAGTTCTCCACCACTTCCTTCACCACCGATGCCGGTCTCTCCACCACCTCACCGGCGGCAATCTGGGAGACTACTCTGGGGTCTAAAACGTTAATCGGCATGTTAGACTAACTATACACGCTTCCGTGTAGAATGTCAAGGGTTTAATAGACTATCTTACCTTTTCCAGTTGAGCAAAGCTGAGGAGAAGCTTTTTTATCCCTCCATTAAAAGCCACCACCACCTCGGTGTCATCCTTTACCGGCTGACAGCTCACCACCACACCGTCGCCGAACTGGGCATGGTGAACGTGCTCGCCGGCCTTTAGTTTCGAAATAGTCGAAACAGGGGTAGAAACTGCAGGCCAGGAATACGTTGCCTCGGCGGTTCGGCTCTCTTCTCCTTGCCACCAGCCCCCACCTGAAATCAGGTGTTGCGGAATATCATTTAAGAAGCGCGACGGTTTATTTACCGTACTGTTGCCCATCAGGCTGCGACGGAAGGCGCGGACCAGATATACCTTCTGCTTGGCTCTGGTTATGCCAACGTAGCACAGCCGTCTCTCCTCTTCCATCTGAACCGGGTCGTCGAACGACCTGAAATGGGGCAAGAGTCCGTCCTCCATGCCAACGATAAATACCACCGGAAATTCCAGTCCCTTGGCTTGATGCAGGGTAATGAGTGTTACCGCATCCACGCTTTCATCAAGCCCATCCACATCTGATACCAGAGTTACCCCCTCCAGAAAGGTAGCTAAGCCCTCCGTCGGTCCCAGGTCACGATATTGCTGGGCTACAGTGTGAAGCTCCAGGACATTGTCCCAGCGTTCCTCTCCGTCCACCCCGTTTAATATATAGTCCTTATATCCGGAGCTTTCCACCACCAGGTCAAGCAAATCAACCAGGTTTAGCTCCTGGCTGCGGGCAATAAAGCCTTCCAGCAGGTTTAGAAAATCAACCAGTGCCTGGCTGATGCGGGAGCTGAGGGCGGCAGGCTGGTTCTGCTCACCATCCTTTGATTCGGTTATAAGTTGTAACGCTTTATATTCGGGGACATTCAGAGACTTTGCCCAGCCGGATAGTTTGGCCAGCGTTTGCTTTCCAATGCCCCTCCCCGGGACGTTAATTACCCTCAGCAGGCTGACACTATCATAAGGGTTCTGGATGAGTCTGAGATAGCCAATGATGTCTTTTATCTCTCGCCTCTCGTAGAAGCGGGTACCAGCCACCAGTTTGTAGGGGGTTCCATAGCGAACAAAGGCTTCTTCAAGGGCTCTTGATTGCGCGTTGGTACGGTACATTACGGCACAATCACACAGTCTGGTCTTCCCCTCACCCGCCAGGCGCTCAACCTCGTTAACCACAAACTGGGCTTCCTCCTGCTCGGTATAGGTCTCTACCACCGTGGTTAGCTCGCCCAGCTCGTTGTGTGTCCATAACTCCTTGGGTTTACGTTGCTGATTGGCTGAAATTATACAGGACGCCGTTTCCAGAATCTTTTTGGTTGAGCGGTAGTTCTGCTCAAGTAGTATTATTTTAGCCTTGGGGTAATCCTGCTCAAAACTGAGTATATTACGCAGGTCGGCAAACCGCCACGAGTAGATTGACTGGTCAGGGTCGCCAACGACACATATATTGCGGTACTTCCCGGCCAGGTGCTTGACCAGCTCGTACTGAGTCAGGTTGGTATCCTGAAACTCGTCTACCAGTAGATGGAGGTATCTTTCCTGGTATCCGGACAATAGCTCGGGGCTCTTCCTGAATAGCTGCACCGCTTTCATCAGCAGGTCGTCGAAATCCAGAGCGTTGCTTTCCGTTAATAGCTGCTGATAACGCTCATAGACCCGGGCCACTACCTCCTCAAAATAGCTGTGGCTGTGCTGAGTATAATCCTGCGGGGTTAGCATACGGCTCTTAGCCGCCGAAATGGCTGATTTTATCACTTGATGGCCGTATTGCTTGGGGTCGAGACCCACCTCTTGAGTGCTGCGCTTTATCAGGCTTATCTGGTCTTCTTCGTCGTAGATTACGAATCTGGGTTCAACGCCTATCGCCTTGCCATCCTTGCGCAGAATACGGGCGCAAATGGCGTGAAAGGTGCCGATAGTTAAGTCCTTTACCGAACCGCTGACCAGCCGGTGTAGCCTCTCCTCCATTTCTCTGGCCGCTTTATTGGTGAAGGTAACCGCCATGATACTGCGGGGGTTAATGCCACAGACCTTAATGAGATAAGCGACGCGGTGGGCAATGACTCTGGTCTTACCGCTGCCCGGACCGGCTAAAATAAGCACCGGGCCGCTAATCGCTTCTACCGCCTCTCTTTGGGACGGGTTAAGCTCGGTCAGAATGTCCATATTACTTATTATAACATTGGAACGGGGTCAGTTTAAAGTCGGTCTTCGCTGGGAGCAGAGTTAGTAATTTGTTGACACGGAGCGTGAAGGGGTAGCCTAACCCTTATAGATATAGAGTGGTTCGTTATCGGTTATGAGCTTTTTTACCCTCATTAGAAGATTTTTCTTAATGCCCCGGTCTCTAAGTCCAACCGGACATCTACGCCGCCGCTAGGCGCAGCCCAGATTTTATAACAAAATACCCGCTTTCATCAATAGGCCACTTAGGGATGTGCGAAACTTCATTTCGTAGCTAGTTCGTCATCTCTTTCTAGTCCTAAAAAATATTTCACCCCTGATATCCACGCCTGCTTACATCAGTAGAAAAAGAAACGGATATTCTTTATCGCAGAGAGTGTCTATAATATAATTAATTATAGAATACAAAGGATCGTCCGAAAAAGGATTCTTTGGCAGGATAAGGAAACATAATTTAGAAACTATGTCTTGGCAATTATTTATAGGTTTAAGCGTTTTACTTTATTCAATAAACAGTTTGCTTCACCGGACCTTGATGAAGGATGAAGAATCGGACGGTTATGCTCAGGCAACAGTCTTTACCGGTCTGGTGGGATTATTTTCTTTTGCGGTTTTAATGTTCCGAGGCGGTTTCCAATCATACCCTTCTTGGGAAACCTTGCCATTTTTTTTATTGTTGGTTGTCTTTTCTTCCGCAGGACTGGTTTGTACTTTTAAGGGGATTAAGCTTATTGAAGCTTCTGAGCACACGATTTTATTGACATCATCCAGGATTTGGTTAATTCTAGGAGCAATATTTTTTCTAAACGAAACCATGTCTTTGTCCAAATTTATCGGAGCCGCTTTAATTTTAGCCGGAGTGGTAATAACAGAGTGGAAAAAGCACAAAATAAAACTAACTACTGGTTCTGTCTACGTTCTGCTGGCAGCGTTTTTCTTTGCTTGTGGAGAGGTTATTTCCTTTTTCATCCTTAGAGACTTTGAGGTTTTTTCTTTTATGGTCTATACCTCCTTTTTGGTAATGTTGGTCCTAATCTTGATTAATCCTCGGGTGGTTAAGAAGATACCTTTTTATTTTAAGCCAAAACGAGCCTTAAATATTGTGTTTACATCTATTAATGATGGGCTGGCCAATATTTTTGCGTTTATGGCTTATCAAATAGGCAGGAATGCTCTTCAAATTGGCCCATTGGCCTCTACCCAAACAATCGTCACCGTCTTGTTGGCTCTAATTATTCTTAGGGAAAAAGACAATATATTTCAGAAAATTTTCGGAGCCATCATAGCTGTGGTCGGAACGATACTTTTGCTTTGATTTTGAACCAATTGACTATCTTCTTGGAATGATTTGGGGATTACAATCCTAATATCAGTCCTCATTGTTTAGCATTACGCAACAAGCTGCCACCCTCAAATCCTTGCAACCCCCCACTAGTTGTGTTATAATGCTTATTTAATAGGGACAGAAAAATAAGGAGAACCTTTAAGCTGGTCCGGCGAGGCTGGCAAGGGGATGGGATAAAGAGCAGAACCTCTTGCCAGCAAAGGCAAGGGGTTATTTTTATGGCTAAAAAAGTGGTGATGACCCGGGGAGATATCAGGCGGACCCTGGCCCGCGTTGCCCACGAAATCATAGAGCGGAATAAGACCACCGAGAACCTGATTCTGGTCGGCATGCACACCCGGGGGGTGCCCCTGGCAAGGCGGCTGGCAGCTAACGTGGAAGACTTTGAGGGGATAAGAATACCTGTCGGCACCCTGGACATCAGTCTTTACCGGGATGACCTGTCCTCGCTGGAACCGCAGCCTGTGGTTAAACTCACCGAGATGCCGACCAGCGTTGACGGCAAATTCATAGTGCTGGTTGATGACGTCCTGTATACCGGGCGCAGCATCCGCGCCGCCATGGATGCCATTACCGACTTGGGGCGGCCGCAGTCCATTCAGTTAGCCGTGTTTGTAGACCGTGGTCATCGTGAGATGCCCATCCGTGCCGATTATGTCGGTAAAAATATACCAACCTCCAGGAACGAGGATATACAGGTTCACCTGGAGGAGACGGATGGTATGGACGAGGTAGCCATCGTAGAACTGGCTGGAACCCCGACCTCTGAGCGGCAAACCGGGGGAGGCAGTTTATTGCAGGAGGAGCGGCCATGAATCTGAAAAATAGAAATCTGGTGACCACGGACGATTTGTCCATCGGGGAAATTGAGGCTATCTTCTCCCTGGCTGACGGAATGGCGAGCTCAGTAGGTGACCAGCTCGGAGTATGCCAGGGCAAGATTATGGCCAGCCTCTTTTTTGAGCCCAGCACCAGGACACGGCTTTCATTTGAGACGGCGATGCACCGGCTGGGGGGCAGTGTCATTACGGCGGCTGATGTGGGGGCAACCTCGCTCTCCAAGGGAGAAAGCATTGCCGATATGGCGAGGGTGGTCGGGAGCTATGCCGACATCATCGTTATCAGGCACCCGTGGGAGGGGGCGGCGAAGGTAGTTGCCGATTACGCCGGCGTTCCGGTGATAAACGCCGGTGACGGCGGCCATCAGCATCCCACACAGACCCTGTGTGACCTCTATACCATTAAGAAAGAACGGCGGACTATTAAAGGACTGAAGATTGCCCTGTGGGGAGACTTGAAATACGGGCGTACCATCCATTCCCTGATTTTCGCCTTGGCCAAGTTTGGGGCCGATATTCTTTTTTGTCCCAGCCCCGGTCTGGAGATACCGGAGCATGTCGTCAATAAGTTAATCAGGGAGTATGGGGGTGAATTTAAGAAGTATGAGGCGCTGGACAGGTCGGCAAAAGATAGCACCTTCCCCCTTGATGCCATATACACAACACCGAGTGAGCCGCACCAGCTGGCAATGATGCCCGATATCAGCGTTGAGGTTGAGCTTAAGACAGGCGTTGATGCTCTCTATGTTACCAGGCCTCAGAAGGAGAGGTTTGCCACTGCCGAGGAAGCAGAGGAATTAAAGGGAAAGTACCAGGTAGTGGATAAAAAACTCCTGAGGGAGAAGAAATATAAGAAAACTATCATTATGCACCCGCTGCCCCGTGTTGATGAGTTAGCCTACGAGATGGACGCCGACTCCAGGAGTATGTATTTTAAGCAGGCGGCGCGGGGGATACCGGTTAGAATGGCGCTTCTGGCCCTCCTGCTGGGAGTTAAAGATGTTGCCATTTCAGAGGACACTGCCTCTGTCCAGAAAGCAGACTACCCCTTGTATCGGCGGGACTTTGGAGCCAGGTGCTCTAATTCGAGGTGCGTATCGGTGCAGAGAACCGAGGTCAATTACCTGAAACCGGAATTTAAAATAGTAAACCTTGAGCCTCTGACGCTGCGGTGTGTCTACTGTGAGCACGGATACGAACCTGAATATATTGCCAGTGCGGACTGGCACGAAGGCAGGTTAGAGAGCAAGAAGTACCACAGCGCTGATAGTCACTGGGCTCGGAAAATCAGGCCGGAGAACCTGATTGTCTTTGATACGGAATCCGAGGCCCGGAGTCGGGGGTTTAAGCCCAGCAGTTATGTTGGTGGAAGTCGTCATGAGCGTTCCGAGTGAAGATGAGTAAGAAACCTGACTCCCTGCTTATCCATGGCGGTTATATCATTGACCCCGCTCAGGGGATAGATGAAGCCGGCGATTTGCTTATTACCGGCGGCGAAATCTCGTGGCTGGGTAAGCGGGGAGAAACCCCACCCCTCTCGGATTACGATAGCCTCGATGTTGAAGGGCTGGCGGTCTGCCCCGGATTTATTGACCTCCACTGTCACCTCAGAGAGCCCGGGTTTGAGGAGAAAGAGACCATTGCCACCGGAAGCCGGGCTGCGGCCAGGGGTGGCTTTACCACTATCTGCTGCATGCCCAACACCGACCCCCCGCTGGATAATAAAGCTACCGTTGAATACGTAAAAGCAAAGGCAGCCGAAGAAGGCGTTGTCCGTGTCCTGCCTATAGGCTGCATATCCAGGGGCAGAAAGGGAGAGGAGTTAGCCCTGATGGACGAGCTGGCTTCTGCCGGGGTGATTGGTTTCAGCGATGACGGCGCACCGGCGGCGACTTCTCTTCTCATGCGTCAGGCGCTGGAGTACAGCTGTGCCTCCGGTCTGCCTGTTATTGACCACTGTGAGGATACGTCTCTCACCGGGGGCGGGCAGATAAACGAGGGCATAATGTCAATCAGGTTGAAACTTCAGGGGATACCGGCTGCCGCCGAGGAGGCAATAGTGGCCCGTGACCTGGAGCTCGCCGAACTTACCGGCGGTCGTCTGCATATTGCCCATGTCAGCACCGCAGGCTCGGTTGAGCTTATTCGCCGGGCTAAAGAGAAGGGCGTTCGGGCTACGGCTGAGGTTACCCCCCACCACCTGACCCTCACCGATGAAGCGTTGCTTGGCTATGATACCAACGCCAAGGTAAATCCGCCCTTGAGGACAAAGCGGGACATTGAGGCGCTGGTTCAGGGGCTTAAGGATAACGTGATTGATATCATTGCTACCGACCATGCCCCTCACACCGAGGCGGAAAAGCGGTGCGAGTTTGCCCTTGCTCCCTTCGGCATAAGCGGCTTTGAGACCGCCCTGGGCAGTCTGCTGGGTCTGGTGCATACCGGGCAGCTAAGTCTAAGCGAGCTTGTCGCCAGGCTCACCTGCGAGCCGGCTAAGATTATCGGCGGTAAATACGGCGGGCTGGGGACGCTGGCTGTTGGCGCCCCGGCTGATGTTACTGTCTTTGCCCCGACTCTGAACTGGATGGTTGACACCAGCACTTTTGCTTCTAAAGGCAGGAATACGCCCCTGGCTGGCTCCGTGCTCAAGGGTAAGGTAGTGGCAACCATATCAGGGGGGAAGCTGGTCTATAAAGACGACTCTATTGAATTTAAAGAGGGGTAACCGGATAACGGATGGATTCGGCTAAAAGGGCAATACTGGTTCTGGAGGACGGCTCGGTCTATGAGGGTTACTTCTTCGGGGCTGAGGCTGACGCCTGCGGCGAGGTCGTATTCAACACCAGCATGGCGGGATACCAGGAGATGCTGACCGACCCGTCTTACGCCGGGCAGATTGTCGTGCCCACCTACCCCCTTATCGGCAACTACGGCGTGA
>CAZRDI010000018.1:8575-15431 GCA_964598825.1 uncultured Dehalococcoidales bacterium | reverse complement strand
CGATAACGGCGCTCCTTACTACCCTTGACTGGCGGATGCCACCCTGGATGCCCAGGACAAGTATCACCTGCGTCATGCCCTGTCCCAGCACGGCCATTATCGCCAGCAGGAAAAAGAGCGGTGGAAAGCACATAAAGGCGTCAACAAACCGCTGCACCACCATATCAAGTTTACCGCCGAGGAACCCGGAAATACCACCTATAAGCGCACCTATGACCGCAGAAAGAGTGGCACCGGTCAGGCCTACCACCATGGAGATGCGTGCCCCGTAGATAATCCGGCTGAGCAGGTCCCGCCCTATGCCGTCCGTGCCCAGTAGATACTGGGCTGATGGTGGGGACAGGGCATCTTTGATGTGGGTTTCAGCATACGGATAAGGGGCGATGAAGTTAGCAAAAATGCCGGTAAGAAACAGCACCAGGACGATAACCCCACCCACGGTGCCCAGCGGCTTCTCCTTGACCAGTCTTACAACCAGGTCAACCAGCAGGGGGCGCTTCTTCTTTTCCTCTATTGTCTCCGGGTATGTCTCTTTTATCCCGTCACTCATTCATTGCTTCCCCTTTTTGTAGCTATCGGTAATGGACCCGTGGGTCCAGATAGGCGTAGGCTATATCCACAGCCAGATTCATTAATAGTACGACGGTAGCCATAACTATGTTTATTCCGGAAATTATGGGGTAGTCTCTATTATTGATAACCTTGATTAGGAGACTGCCTACCCCGGGCAGGGCAAAGATACTTTCCAGAATAGCCGAGCCTCCAATCAGGAGGGGCAGCTGCATGCCTACTATGGTGACCACCGGGATAAAGGCGTTCTTCAGGGCGTGCCTGAAGACGACTATCCTCTCTCTGAGTCCCTTTGCCCAGGCGGTGCGGATATAGTCCTGCCGCAGCACTTCCAGCATCATGGTACGGGTCATCCTCATCGTCGTTCCTGATAGCACCATACCCAGAATAACAGACGGAACTATGAACTGCCTCAGGTTATCCAGCGGATCCTTAAAGAAGGAAACATACTCTATAGGTGGCGCCCAACCCCAATATTTTGCGGGGAAAACTACTGCCATGGTTCCCAGCCAGAAGCTGGGAACGGCGATGCAGAATATGGCAAAGCTGCGGCCTATGTAGTCACCCACCGTGTCCTGGCGCACCGCCGAATATATGCCTACCGGCAGGGCTATCAACTGGCCTATCACCAGAGCCATGAGGCCAAGCTGAAAGGAAACCGGGATTCTTGTGAATACCTCCTCAGTCACAGGACGGCTTGTCCACAAGGAAGTTCCCAGGTTGCCCTGGAGAATGCCACTGAAACCGACATCAGGGGTGGGCAGGAATCCCAGCCAGCGCCCGTACTGGATATGAAGTGGCATGTCCAGCCCCAGTGCGTGCTTAATCGCGTCAACATCCAACTGTAAGGTGAACTCATACTCCGTCGCCATTATTTCTACTACGTTGCCGGGGATGAGACGGATTATGAAGAAGACTATTATAGTCACTATGAGGAGTGTGGGGATCATTAACAGTAACCGTCTGATTATATAAGCACGCATCTACTTTTTTTCACCTTGCATTTTTCTGTCAATAGACTCAAGTATGTGGCGTCTACGCCGTGCCTATTTGAGGAGCTGTTTCAAAACTTAAAGTTCAGTGTATTAAGGAGATATTATAAGGTGGAAGCAGCAGTTTGTCAATCCCGCGGGTTGCATTTCTCTCCGCGTTCATTTTTCGGGTAATAATGTATCGCCTGCGGTTCAATGTTGACTTATTCTGACATCGCAACCCCGTATCTTGACAAGAATTATACTTAAGCCTATGATAGCCCAGAGTACGTAAAACAGGAGGAATAGAAAATTGGCAAAATCGAAAGCGTTAGAAGGTGTGGTAGTACTGGATTTAACCCAGGTTCTGGCCGGGCCGTTTGCGGCTACATTACTGTCTGATTTTGGCGCTGATGTTATTATGATAGAACCGCCGATGGGTGGTTTCTACCGTCAGCGGCACCGCCCCGGGCAGCCCATAGAGGAGAGTAAGCGCAGGGGGTGGAGCTTGCGACGTAACCGGAGGTCTGCTACTGTAAACCTGCAAGACCCTAAGGGTAAAGAGATATTCCTTGAACTGGTGAAGAAGGCGGATGTGGTGGTGCAGAATTTCAGTCCGGGGACAATGGATAGACTGGGCCTGGGCTATGACACCCTGAAAAAAGCCAACCCGGGTATCATATACTGCCCTATGACTGGCTATGGCTCAACCGGTCCTTATAAAGATAAGCTGGCTTATGATTCAATAATTCAGGCTGATTCGGGGATACAGAGTATGACCGGATTCCCCGACGGCCCGCCGGTAAAGCCGGGGCCGAGCATAGCCGATTACTGCGGTGGGGTCTACGCTGCAGTTGGTATACTGATTGCCTTGTATCATAAACAGGCGACTGGTGAGGGGCAGATGGTTGATGCCGGCATGCTTGACGCTCTGTGTCACTGGACGGTTAACGAGGCAGGGACGGGTGTAATGGCGGTGGCGGAGCGATATGGCAATCGGTACCCGGCGGCAATTCTGGATGCTCATAAGACCAAGGATGATGAGTATCTGGTCTTTACTACTCAGACGGATGTCCAGTGGGAAACCCTCTTAAAACTAATTGGCAAAGAGGAGATAATAGCCGAAAAGTGGGACACTATGACCAGAAATATCAAGCGCCGGGATGAAGTTGAGAGTTGGAATAGCGCATGGGCAAAGACTAAAACCCTGGAGGAAGCACTTAAGGAACTGGCCGAAGTCCGCATTCCAGCCACCGGTGTTACTACACGAAAGCAATTAAGAACCCACCCTCAAGTTCTGGCTAGAGAACTGCTCGTTGAAATTGACGACCCTGAGGTTGGTAAGCTTGGCGGAATACGGGGGATAGTCCCGAAGCTCCTAGGAACGCCTGGAATGATAGATACGGACAAGGTACCCCCTGAACTGGGCCAGCATACCGAGGAGATACTCTCCGAGATGCTTGGCTACAGCAAGGAGAAAACGGCCAAGCTCAAGGAAGAAGGGGTAGTGTAAGTAAAACTTGCTAGATAATTAAATGAAGGAGAGTGAAATGGGAAAAGCAAAGGCATTAGAGGGTGTGGTAGTACTGGATTTGACGCAGGTTCTGGCAGGACCATTTGCGGTTACAATCTTGGCTGACTTCGGTGCCGACGTTATCCAGGTAGAACCGCCTATGGGTGGTTTCTACCGCCAGCGGCAGCGCCCCGGGCAATCCCTGGAGGATAGCAGGCGCATGGGCTGGGGCTCACGGCGTAACCGTAGGTCCGTTGCCATAAATTTACAGAAACCGGAGGGTAAGGAGATATTCCTGGAACTGGTGAAGAAGGCGGATGTGGTGGTGGAGAATTTTGCACCGGGGACGATGAGGAAATTGGGTCTGGGATATGATGCCCTGAAGGCAGCTAACCCTGATATTATATATTGCCCTATGACCGGCTATGGTCAGACCGGTCCTTATAAGGATAGACTGGCTTATGACCCGATTATTCAGGCTGATTCGGGAATAATGAGTATGACCGGATTCCCGGATGGACCGCCCGTCAAGGTGGGGCCGAGTATAGCCGACTACTGCGGTGGAGTTTATGCCGCAATCGGCATGCTGGTGGCTCTATATCATAAAAAGGCAACCGGCAGGGGACAGCTGATTGATGCTTCTATGCTTGATGCACTCTGTCAGTGGACACTGGGACATTCAAGGGCAGCTAAAAGTATGGGTGGGGTGGAGCGGTATGGCAACCGGTTCCCGGCGGCAATTCTGGATACCCATGAGACTAAGGACGGCAAACTCATATACCTTACTGCCCAGTCAGATGCCCAGTGGGAAAGCCTCTTGAAACTAATTGGCAAAGAGGAGATAGTAGCCGAAAAGTGGGACTTTCAAACCCGGAACATCAAGCGCCGGGACGATGCTGAACGCTGGATAAGCGAATGGACAAAGACTAAGACTTTTGATGAAGCACTTAAGGAGTTGCACGGAGCCCGCATACCAGCTACCACCGTTGTCAGCACGGCAGAACTGAGCACTCACCCTCAAGTTCTGGCCAGGAATCTGCTTGTTGATATTGATGACCCTGATGTGGGTAAGGTCAGCGGAATCGTAGCCCCCGCCCCGAAGCTCATGGAGACGCCGGCGGTTATAGATACGGACAAGGTACCCTCTGAACTGGGTCAGCATACCGAGGAGGTTCTTACCAGTTTACTGGGCTACAGCAAGGAGAAGATAGTCAAGCTCAAGGAAGCGGGGATAGTTTAATAGACCCTGCTTGAGGCTATACAGAACTATAAGGCGGTTATGGCAGACGAAAATTGCCATAACCGCCATCTTACTTAACCGTCTGTAGATAGAAACGTCTCTATCTTAGAATGGAGGCCTGGGAGGCAGCACTGCCTGTGAACGCCAGTTCTCCAGACGGCGTGAGGGCAGTATGACCGTGGCTGAGGCATTAGGTATTGGAGCGTCGCCGTTATGGTCCACCAGCTCAATCTTCAGGTCAACCCGGTGTTCGCCGTCCTCAACATACTTCTTCACCACCTCGCCTTTGCAGACAGCCAGTGACTCTCTATATAGAGAGCGTCGTGTCTGGGATGAAACCTTTTTCAAAAATCCGGTGTCCCCCATCCAGTTAGTTATCAGGTGACATAGCCAGCAAAACAACTGCGACCCGGCAGCGCTGGCCCGTGGCATGCCCCTCCGTTGAGCGGCAGCATCTGTCATATGAAAGCCACTAAAATCCGGGAGTCCGCTCTCAGGGTCAAGTTGCTCTCTCCACATGTCTCCAAAACCCCGGCTCATTGAGAAACGCCAGCTACCACCTCTCCCAGTCATAAACGCTATACACTCCATCGTGCCAAAGACGTGATGGGTGGGCGGTAGCTGGTCACCCACGTTAACATCCTCCCAGAACCGCGGCTCCGCCCCGCGTATTTCCTCCTGTTCTATGAGCTGATACCACTCTTCCACCTCCTGCTCGGAAAAATGGCGTACCGTTGGTGGCTTTAGTTGGACCCCCCTTCCAGCAGGACTGATAACCATTTGCATGACGGTGGTATCAGCAACAGCTACAATCTCATCCCTCTGGTTCTTATATACCTTGTCAGAATGGGTCAAGAATTGGACGGCTGTGTCTTCTCTGGTCAGGTCTGCAGCCTTGGTAGGGATTTCAACCACGTTGAACTCATCACCCAATCGTATAGTCTTAAACCACTCTATCGTAACTCCAGCATCAAAACCAGCTAAGCGATAATCAAATCCGGGCATCCCCGTTACGCTCTTCGAACTAAGTCCGGAGACAGCACTCAAAAAGGTTGGCGGAGCTATGATTTCACCGTACATCGTATTTCTGGTATACTCCCGACTACGGTACAACGGATTGACATCACCGATACTATCGCAGAATCGCCTGATTGCATCCTCGGTAACTGTCTGGATTCCTAGCCTAAACCAGAACTCCTTTGCGTCAGCAGAGCAGAATAGTGGCTTACCTACCTCCATAGCGGCTTCCATATCAGCCTTTATTTTGTCTCTTATACTCTTGTCTGCCTTGGCTTTCTTTATTTCTTCTTCACCCCAGAATTCTCCCATTTTACATAGCCTCCTTACACTATAAACTACAGATGGGATACATTCGCATTAGAAGCTATGTTAATCTTTCCTCTACTGCCTGTCAAGACTGAATTCAGTCCTCTTTTGAAACAGCACAGTTCTTACGCCTCGCGCGGCTCTATGAAATTACCCTCTCTGCTATAATGTGCCATCATAAATTTACATAAAGTTAAACGTTTGCATAAGCGTGGTGCAAGTGTATGGAATTGGTGGTATAATCTGATACAAACTTAGCTACGGGCAGTAGAAAGAGAGTCATCGCTAGTGCGTGCTTTGAGGGCATTTGAATCGTTAAAAGAGCCGGCTTTCCGTTTTTTCCTTGGTAACCGGTTGTTTGACGGCGCTGCCATGAGCATGCAGCAGATGAGTAATTCATTTCTTCTGTATCTCTTGACCGGCTCGCCGGTGCTGCTGGGAATGCTGCCTTTGACCCATGCCATACCCTATCTTGCCCTGTCGCCTTTTGCCGGAGTGATAGCCGATAGGCTTCAGAAAAAGCAGGTCGTGCTGCTGGGCGAAGTAACCTCAATGGTGCTTGCCCTTGGCGTAGCCCTCAGTCTCACCTGTGGCTATCTCAGCGCCGATAATGCCGGTTCCTGGTGGGTCTTGATGGTTGCGTCGGGACTTAACGGCGCAGTGACCAGTATAGTCGGGCCGTCACGCCTGGCTATGATTCCTGACATGGTGAGTCACAGCCGGGTTACAAATGCCATAGCTCTCACCCGAATGATGCAGACCGTGGCCATGATAATGGGCCCGGCACTGGCCGGGTTTCTAATTGACGGCTTTAGCTTTGAGCTGGCCTACTACACCGGGGCTGTTTTTTATTTCCTGAGCGCGCTCCTCTGGTGGCTGTTTGTACCGACAACAGGTAGGGCAGCCACCGGACATGGTAACGTCTTCTCAGATATAAAAAGCGTGCTGGTCTATATAAAGCATGAACGCCTGCTTTTGATTGTTCTGGGTTTTGTGATGTGCCTGACCTTTTGTTCGATGCCCTACCGGAGCCTTCTACCTATGTTCACTGTAGATATCCTGAAGGTGGACGCCACCCATCTGGGATTTTTGCAGAGCGTTTCTGGTATCGGGGCTATAGCCGGGTCTCTGGTCCTTGCCTCTATGCCTAGTAAAAGACGCGGCATGATACTGATGGTGAGCGGTGTTATTCTGGGTCTTGCCCTGACGGCATTCTCATTCTCCGAGTCCTGGTAC
>CAZRDI010000018.1:0-8475 GCA_964598825.1 uncultured Dehalococcoidales bacterium | reverse complement strand
TGCCCCGTCTACGGGAGGTGGATTAGCTGCAAAATATAGGTGGCTTCGGCCGACAATAGCCAGAGGTCAATTTATAAAGGGGAGCATCACTGCTCCCCTTGAAGATTAACATATGCTAACTTATCTATCAGACTATTGCATTTATGCCCAGAAGCTCACGCCCGATAATCAATTTGTGCATTTCACTCGTGCCGCCCAATATAGTGCTTAGGATTGCATCACGGTAGTGATGCTCTACCGGCAGGTCATCGGTGCAGCCATAGGCACCGTGAAGTCTGATTGCCTCTGCGGACGCTCTTACCGCCAGCTCCGTTGCCAGCCACTTAGCCGCGGATAATTCCTTTGTATGCCGTGCCTCTTTCGTCTTGAGCTCTGCGGCGTAGTAGACCTGCCACCGGGTCGTCTCAATCTCGGCTGCCATTCTGGCTATTGTCTCCTGTACCAGTTGAAAGCTGGCTATAGGTTTTCCAAACTGCTGGCGCTCTTTGGTATATTTAATGCAGGCATCAAGGCAGCTCTGAGCCATACCAATAGCGCCGGCCGCTATGAACAGGCGAGCCGTGTCAATACCAACCAGGGTGTTCTGAAGTCCCCGACCTATTTGACCGATTAAATTCTGCCTGGGCACCCTGCAGTCACTAAACTCCAGATTAGACATATCGCCGGTTCGGTAACCAATCATCTCAACGCTGGTGTTAGAAAAGCCGGGGGTATCTCTGTCAACAGCAACGAGGGCCATTCCCCGGCTGCCCTGGCTCTTGTCTGTCTGGACTAAAACAATGGCTACATCGGCTATGCTCCCGTGGCTGATAAAATTCTTGGTACCATTAATAACCCATTCATCACCTTCGAGCACGGCGGTGGTCTCAATAGCAGCGGCGTCGCTACCGGCGTTAGGTTCGACAACGGCTGTAGCCATTATTATCTCGCCCCGGCACATGGGGGGCAGGTATTTCTGCTTCCAATCCTCACTGGCCACGCTCGTAAGAATGGTTCCGGCAAGTACGCAGTGGCCCAGAGAGCTCAGAGTTTGTGTCCAGCTCACCCGGCTAAGTTCCTCCCAGACGATAGCAGCGGAGGTGTAATCAAGTCCTTCCCCGCCGTATTCCTGAGGGAGGTGCACTCCTAATAGACCCAGCTCAGCCATCTTCTTGATGATATCATGGTTTATCTTACGCTGGCGTTCATACTCCTTAAGTGTGGGTAGCATTTCCTGCTGGGCAAATCTCCGTGCCATATCCCGGAGCATCATTTGCTCTTCGGTTAGTTCAAAATTCATTACCTTTACCTCCACTAACTATTGAACAGAAGTTATCGGTATCGCTTGCGGTGACCATTAAGTATCTACAGGGGTATGTTCCCGTGTCGTTTAGGATAAGACTCTATCCTCTTATCACGTATCAGCCGAAGTGACCGTGTCAGACAGCGTCTTGTCTCCCTGGGTTCAATTATATCCCGAATGTAGGTGACCTGTGAGGCTAAAGCCAGTGTATCGGCATACAGCTCATGGTATTCTTTTGTCTTCTCAACCCTGAACTCCTCTGGATTATCTGCGGTCTTGATATCCTTATCGTAGAACAGTTCCACCGCCTGTTCTGCTCCCATGGCGCCGACCTCGGCCGTGGGCCAGGCGAACACAAGGTCAGTGCCGAACCCGGGAAGTATGCCCATACCCAAGGCGGCTCCACCATATACCTTACGCATTAATATAGCTATCTTGGGCACGACTGCTTCTGACAAAGCATATAGCACCTTCGCCCCGTGGCGGATAATCCCGGTGTGCTCCTGAGCCTTACCCGGAAGATAGCCGGGCGTGTCTACCAGCAGGACTATGGGAATATTGAAAGCATCACAGAACCTGATGAACCTGGCCTGTTTGTCAGAGCTGTCTACGCTCATACAGCCGGCACGAACCATCGGTTGGTTAGCTACAATGCCTACGCTATGACCATCAAGACGGGCAAAGCCGACTATTATCTCGCCGGCAAACTCCGGTTTGACTTCAAAGAAGTCGCCATTATCTGCAATCTCTTTGATGACCTGATGCATATCATAGCCTTTGGTTGGTTTAGCGGGCACTATCTCATCGAGGGTATCGGTAAACCTTTCCGGGTCATCACCGGTATCCCTTGGCTCCGGGCGTTCCCTCCAGTTTGAGGGAAGGAATGATAGTAATTTCCTTATCCCCTCCATACATTCCTTCTCGCTGTTGACTCTGAAATCAGCAACGCCGGTAACCCGGCAATGGACTTTTGCCCCGCCAAGCTCCTCAATGCTGATGTCCTCACCCGTAACTGACTTAATAACCCGGGGGCCGGTGATACACATACGCCCAATCCCGTCCACCATAAATATGAAGTCGGTTAATGCCGGGGAATAAACCGAGCCGCCGGTACAGTTACCCAGAATGGCTGAGATTTGTGGCACTACTCCCGAGCAGTGGGTGTTAATAAAAAATACCACGCCGGCATGCTTCTCGTCGCTTACCCGGTATGGGTCGTCGCTCCCGGCCATTTCGGGTCTTATCACTCTGGCTCCCGGAGAATCATTCAGGCCGATAAGTGGGACACCCATATTCAGAGCCATTTCATGTATCTTATACAGCTTCCTGCCATGCATATAGCCCTGAGAGCCGCCAAACACGGTGGCATCATGGGAGAAAACGCAAACCCTCCGTCCGTCTATCGTCCCATGTCCAATTACAATGCCATCCCCGGCGACTCCAACCTTATACTTTACCAGCATGTTAAACTCGTTGAAGCTGCCAGGGTCAAGGAGCAGGTCTATACGTTCCCGTGCGGTGAGCTTGCCCTTTTCATGTTCCCTGGCTATTTTCTGCTCACCACCGCCCAGAGCGGCTATTGCTTTGGCTTCGCGGAGCTTCCTGTTGTACTCTTCCATTTTTACCTCCCTCTGAACCGGGAATAATAACTCTTGCCGTTGAGCATATTTTCTTCAGAATATATCTTCTCTTCTAACCCACGGGGGGAACCACTGGTAATATTCTGCAGAGTTAGCCTTTTTTAGTCCTTCATAGGTTATTCTAACCAGCGTGATATTTTCACGCTTTCGGTAGAGCCTGACCAGTTTCTTTTGTTCCAGTGATAACATCACCTGGTCTAGCTCTTCATTCCCCGCCTCAAACTCCTCCTCCAGGTCTTCTCGCTTCATGTGTAGACCGGGGTTAACACGGTAGTTCTCGGCAAGGACGGCAAGCAAGCTCTCTTCGTCAACCTCAGAGCGCTTCGCCGGTCTGCCATGTCCGGTTATTGGTACACCCAGTGTATCATGGCTGGTCCTGTGTCGCATTCGCAGTTCCTCAGCCATTGCTCTGATTCCCATTCGGTAGATGGTGATTCTGATTGCTTCGTTAGTCCCGCCGGCTATCTGCGCAACTTTTGATACGTTCATTATTCTCTCAAGGGGGTAGAACTTTGTGGTGCCGTCTCCCCCCATGACCTGGATGGCTTCAATGCTGGTTTCCACCAAGGCATCTGTATTAAACACCTTGCAGATTGAGCACTCTACAGCCGCTTCCTGCCCCATGTCCAGAAGGTGGGCAGCATAGTAGGTGGCGAGCCTTGCCAGCTTGAGTTTGGAAATCATGTCGGCGACCTTGAACTGGTTCGTGGGGAGGTCAATGGTCGGCTTGCCAAACTGGACGCGCCTCTGTCCGTAGGAAACCACAGCATTTATGGAGTCCCGGAGCAGACCGAGCGCCTGTGCTGAGACGGCCACCCTCTCATAGTTAAGCCCTCCCGTCATTACACTCCAGCCCTGCCCCTCTTCACCAATCCTGTTGCCCGCCGGCACGGGGACTTCGTCAAGATTGAGGTATCCGTTTGGCACGTTACTGTAACCCATTATTTCATTAATCTTCTCAACCGTGAACCCGGGCATTCCCTTTTCCACTATGAAACCGGTAAGGTGTCGGTGGCGCCGCACGTCCTCAGGGTCGTCACTGGTTCTGGCATACAGCATATATCTACTGGCTACTCCGGTACCGATTACGAACCTCTTCTTTCCGCTAAGTATATACTTGTCTCCGTCACGCCGGGCAGCGGTTTCAATACCAGCGGCATCAGTGCCGGCAAAAGGCTCGGTAATCGCTATTGCACCCAGTTCACCCTTTGCGATTCTGGGGAGGAATTCCTCTTTCTGTTCCTCAGTCCCGAATTGCATAATCTGGTGCAAGCCCCCCAGTATAGAGCTGATAAATACCCAGGCCACACCGGGCATTCGCTGGATTTCCTCTGCGGCAATGCAAGCTCCTGTTGCGCCATATCCCATACCGCCGTAGTCTTTGGGGACTCCAGCTCCGAAGTATCCCTTTTCAGCTAGGCTGCTCACTATGTCCCGGGGAAATTCCCTTTTCCACCATGCTTCTTCGGCTCTGGGCATGACCCCGTCAACAAATTCCCTGACTTCACCAGCGAGCTTTATATGCTCTTTACTCCACCAGGTGAATGCTTCCATATCTCCCTCCGTTACTTATCAATTCTAAGTGCAAAGTCCTTCTCTTTGGGTTACATTGGTTACATTATAGTATATTTTGATTTGTGATGTATTGTTCCTGTTCCCACCTACCAAAATGGGTTATGATGGGCTGGCGGGTTGTGTTATAATTCGGGCGGTTGCTCACGGGTGTGAGGTAGCTTTTTAAGGGAGTTCGTTATGAATCAACTCGGCACTACCAGGTGTGGGAATACGGAGTTTCGTTGGGGGGAGCGGACGTATGTTATGGGGATAATAAACGTATCCCCGGACTCCTTCTCTGGCGATGGCATTACGGACCTTAGAGCGGCGGTAGACCAGGCACACCGCTTTGTTAATGAAGGAGCCGATATCTTGGACGTAGGCGGTGAATCAACCCGCCCCGGTGCACCGCCAGTCCCGGTTGACGAGGAAATCAGGCGGGTAGTCCCGGTGTTAGAACGGCTGGCTTCTGAAGTAATCGTTCCCTTGAGTGTGGACACTTATAAGTCGGAGGTGGCGCAACAGGCACTCAAGGCCGGTGCCGCCATGATAAATGACCAATGGGGCTTGAAGAAGGACCAGCGGCTGGCTGAACTGGCCGCTGAATGGAGTGTACCTATTATATTAATGAGTAACCAGCGGGATAAGGGGGGTTATGATGCCGGGATTCAGCGTGATACCGCTTACTATGACGACCTGATGGCTGAGGTAGCTTCGTCTCTTGAAAACAGTGTAGGGCTGGCGTTGAAGCTGGGAGTGCCACGGGAGAACATTATAGTTGACCCGGGCATTGGATTCGGCAAGACCTGGCGGCAGGAACTGGAGATAATCCGCCGACTGGAAGAGCTGCGAGGCTTAGAGAGGCCTGTCCTGATTGGGCCGTCCCGTAAGTCCTTCATCGGCATGGTGCTGGAACTGCCTGCCGAGGAGCGTCTGGAGGGCACTGCCGCTGCCATAGCTATCGGCATCTCCAAGGGGGCCGACATAGTGCGGGTGCATGACGTGCAGCAGATGGTGCGGGTCTGCAGGGTGAGCGATGCTATTGTTCGCTGGTCATAGAAGCAAGCACTGATTCCCGGTAGGCTTCCATGAGTTGTTGTGTGACGGGCCCCGGACTGCCGGAACCGATAGGCTTATCATCTACCCCGGTAAGCGGCATGATTTCCATAAGCGAGTTCGTCAGGAAGGCTTCCTGAGCCTGAAAAACCTCTACCAGCCTGATATCCTGCTCAAGGGCTCTGATGTTTAACCGGGAAGCCAGCTCCAGCACCACCTGGTGGGTAATCCCGGGTAGGATGCCACTCTCTGGCCCCGGCGTCCTCAGTACGCCGTCAGCTACCAGAAAGATATTGCTCATACTTGCCTCGGCTAGAAGACCCTTCTCGTTGAGACAGAGCGCTTCGTCCACGCCGGCGGCTCTGGCTTCCTGCCTGGCCAGCATGCTCTCCAGGTAATTAGCCGACTTGAGTCTTGAGAGGGGTGACTGGCTATTGCGGCGGATGGACGAGACGACGGCACTGAATCCCTTTTGATAGACCTCCTCTGGGTAGGGCTGGTAATGTGTAGCCAGTATCAGCACCGTGGGTTGTCCGCATGTGGAGGGGTCGGGGGTCATGCTTCCCTCACCGATAGAAACAGCAATACGCACCCGCGCCTCGCTGAGTTTGTTGGCACGGATGGTGTCAGCTACTGCGCCTTTTAGCTCCGCTATCTTGATTGGCATGCCCAGTGTTTCTGCAGAGCGTGCCAGTCGTTCCAGGTGGCTATCCAGACGAAATACCTGTCCGCCGTAGGCGCGCATGGTCTCAAAGAGACCGAACCCGTAGAGAAAACCGTAGTCCAGAACGGGTATTCTGGCCTGGCTGTGGGGTACCAGTGTGCCATTCAGGTAGACGATTTCGCTCATAAGCCCGCTCCTTTTGACCACCTTGGTTGTGAAAAGCTAAGGAAGTTTCTTAGCACATCGTGACCTGTGTCGGTCATTATTGACTCCGGATGGAACTGCACTCCCTCAACAACGTAGTCCCTGTGCCTGATACCCATAACTACGCCGTCATCGGTCTCTGCGGTCAGTGCCAGTGGCGAGGGTAGGGTGTCTCTCTTTACTACCAGGGAGTGGTAACGCCCGGCCTCAAAGGGGTTGGGCAGGTTTTGATATATTGTCTTGCCGTCATGGTGGACCATGGAGCTCTTGCCATGAGTGGGCACGGCGGCACGGATAATCTGACCGCCGTAAACGTAGCCTATGCACTGGTGTCCCAGGCAGACGCCGAGAATGGGGATTCTCCCGGCAAAGCGCCAGATAATATCATTGGAGATACCGGCTTCAAGCGGGGTGCAGGGGCCGGGAGAGATAACAATGTGTGACGGGCTAAGGCTCTCAATCTCGTCCAGGGTTATCCGGTCATTGCGGTAGACTGCCGATTGCCAGCCCAGCTCACCCAGGTACTGGACGAGGTTATAAGCAAAAGAATCGTAGTTATCAATGACTATGACCATATTTACCTTGCCTGACTTGTTGCCGTATTGAGGGCATCAATCAGCGCCCTGGCTTTGTCCAGGGTTTCCTGGTACTCAGCCTCTGGGTCGGAATCATAAACAACGGCGCCGCCCGCCTGGAAATAAGCCTTTTTCCCCTTTACCAGAAAAGTGCGGATGACGATACTGAGGTCAAGGTCGCCGTTAAAGCCCAGATAGCCGATGTTGCCGGTATATACACTCCTTTTTGTGGGCTCCAGTTCATCTATAATCTCCATGGCGCGCACCTTGGGCGCGCCCGTTATGGAACCGCCGGGGAAGGTGGCCTTGAGTAAATCAATATTGCTCTTACTCTCCCTGAGCCTCCCCTCCACGGTGGAGGTGAGATGGAAGACGGTGGGAAATGTCTCCAGTATGGCCAGTTCGGTAACCTTGACCGTTCCGAAGCGGCATACGCGACCTAAATCATTTCTCTCCAGGTCAACAATCATAATATTCTCAGCCCGGTCTTTGGGGCTGCTTACCAGCTCTTTTGCCCGAGCCTCGTCTTCCTCTGGGGTCTTTCCCCGCGGGCGGGTGCCTTTGATAGGGCGTGTCTCTACCCAGTCCCCCTGGAGGCGGAGAAATCTCTCCGGTGAGGCGCTGACTACTGTGACATCATCAAAACCGAGGTAGCAGGCAAAGGGTGCCGGGTTTATCTGACGTAGCCGCTGGTATAGCTCATATGGGGTAATAGCCAGCTCAGCCTCAAAACGCTGGGAGAGGTTCACCTCGAAAATATCACCGTTGATGATATACTGACGGCATTTCTCAACCGTATCCACGTATTCCTGGTGAGTAAAGCCTCCTTTAAGGGTAACCGGCTCCGCAGAACCGGGTGCAGGTGGTGTCTCTATGCCTGGAGGCGGTGCTTTAGCCAGTGTAGCCTTAATTTCATCCAGACGCTTTTGAGCTCTCTCTATTCTTTTGTCCTCTTTCACTTCAGGAAAACCCGTAGATATGATATATGCCTTACCCTGGAGGTTATCAAATGCCAGGACCAGGTCGTAGAAGCCGAAATAGCACTCAGGCAGGTTCAGGTCATCTACGGCGGTGTCGGGTAGACGTTCAATAAAGTGGCACAGGTCATAGCTGAAGTAGCCTACGGCGCCGCCGACGAAAGGCACCGGCGGGGAATTGGAGTCCAGACGGTATAATTCCAGGAAGTGTCCCAGTATATCAAACGGGTTGCCATTCAAACGCTTCTTCTCAGTGCCCTGCGTAATAGTTACCTCACTGCCATGACTACTGAGCACCAAAAAGGGGTCGCTGCCGATGAAGGAATAGCGTCCCAGTTTGTCAGGGTCCATACCGCTGTCCAGAAAGAAACTGAACCGCCTGTTCCTGAGGAGTTCAAAGGTATCTATCGGAGGCAGTTCTGTGTCTATCTCTTCTATGAGTGGATAGCGAAAGTCTTTGACCATTGGTATAAACAATAGCTATGATTCAGATTGGCTAACAGTTACCTGCATCATACAACCA
>CAZRDI010000017.1:0-15596 GCA_964598825.1 uncultured Dehalococcoidales bacterium | reverse complement strand
TGGTCGGGGTGGCCGGATTTGAACCGGCGACCACCTGAACCCCATTCAGGTGCGCTACCTGGCTGCGCTACACCCCGAAGCTACTTTGTCCTCCCTGCCTTCCTGCCCCGCTTGTCATGTGTAGTCTTGTTAAGGCGTTTAATCGCTTTGCCAGACTTGAAGCGATTCAGATTGACGAACCCTCTTGTTCTGTTCACTATCGGTCTTAGGTTCTCCTGCTTGGTGGCTCTATTTTGATATATGCCGGGCTAATAGTCAAGCGTTGCCCCCGAAGATTAAGTGACGTCAGGTTGAGAGCGACTATGCTGTCCTTTCCAGTTTCTCCAGTCCGCTTACGACGTCATTGAGGTCGTTGAAGGGCTCGCATTTAAGCCCTTCCTCATGGCAGCATTTAAGAAGATTCCCCGTGGCGAACACGTGGTGGGCAAGTCTGGCCGCATAGATATCGGAGTCACCATTACCCGCATATATTACGCGGTAGCCCTGACTCAGAAATAACCTGGTGTGTGCTTCTTTAAAATCACTATCCACCTGTATGCCGTCCGGGCCGATGTAGCGGACGTCCAGCCCTTTAGGGTTGAAGCGTGTTTCAGCGGCGTGCACTTCGATGTTCTCCAGTCCAATACTGCCCAGGATGTTACTTATATAAAAGTCTAAACCATTGCTCACAATGACAAATTTGAAGGATTGCCTCTGACAATAATCTATCAGTCGGTGGAATCCGGGGCGTATCTCAACCTTACCCTCCAGCGCTTTCAGCAAAACCGGCTCACTTGCCTTTACCATACTGAAGGCCGTGGTGTTAAAGTGACCTACGGTTATCTTACGTTCCTGATACTCCTTCAGTAATTTTCGCCAGTCTCCTTGGGCGAAGTCATCCAGAAGGATAAAACTGGCATCCTTTTTCGTAATCGTGCCATCGAAATCAAACTGAATTAGAGTTTTCATTATCGGCTATGAATGATCTCCCTTATGAGCTTCTGGAGGTACCCGGTGCCTCCAGACTGAGTATTAAACAAAGTGTCAGGCAGTATGGTAAAATATGGCGTAATAGCAAGCCCTTTGAAATCCGGGGGAGTGCTGGAATTGGCAGACAGGCATGACTTAGGATCATGTGCCGCAAGGCGTGGGGGTTCAAATCCCCCCTTCCCCACCAGTATTAATATAATCTCCAACCAGAGCGGCGGGTTATCTCCACGGGTACTGGCAATAAACTAAAGCAGCTCGTCGATTTTTGGTTGAAGAGCTTGTTCCGGTACGGCACCAACGACCGTGTTTACAACCTCACCACCCTTGAAAAACATTAATGTTGGTATAGCCATGATCTGATATTTGGCTGCTGTTTGTTGATTCTCGTCGACATTCAGTCGGCAGAACTTGACCTTGCCTTCATATTTCTCGGCTAGTCCATCGACGACGGGAGCGACCATTCGGCAGGGTCCACACCACGGTGCCCATAAGTCCACCAGCACAGGAAGAGCAGACTTTATGACCTCCCCATCAAAATTCTGGTCTGTAACATCAATTACCATTACGCATTGTCTCCTTCCAAGTTTCGAGTCCTTCCCTATATAGTAGTGCCGGGGCTCCTGTGTGTCAAGGAAGTCTGGTTGTTGCCGGGGCGTATTTGCCAGCAATTTCACCGGGTTATCCACGAGTAATCTATTCTCCAACTGGCAAATTGACTTATATGTTTATGGGGGGTTACAATCAATCACCATGAAACTATTTGGCACGTCTGGCATCCGGGGGATTTTCGATAGTGACCTGGTCCAGCTGGCGCTGAAGGTCGGGCTGGCGGTGGGGGAGATTTATGGCAGCGTGGTGGTGGGCTGTGATACCAGGACTTCTAACGACGCTATGAAATCCGCTCTTATATCCGGGTTACTCGCGGCCGGTTCCAGATGTTGCGATGCCGGGGTTATCCCCACGCCTACCCTTGCCCTGGCCGCCGGGGAATTTGATGCCGGAGCCATGCTTACCGCTTCGCATAATCCCCCCGAGTATAATGGTATAAAGCTTTTAAACCCGGATGGCTCTGCCTTTAGTCCCTCCCAGCAGAAGCAGATAGAGGAGATGATTCTGACCGACTCCCTTACTACTACCTCGTGGGATAAAATTCAGCGCAGCAGTGTTTATGAGGAAGCAGTTGATAAGCACATAGAACGCATACTGCGAGATTTTTCCGGCGGATTGCATCTTAAGGTGGCGGTGGATTGCGGTTGCGGTGCTGCCTCGGTGATTACTCCGTATTTATTGGCAAGGCTGGGTTGCGAGGTGGTGGCGCTGAACTGTCACCCTTCCGGTTTCTATCCCCGTGATGCGGAGCCGACAGAGGCCAGCCTGGGGGACTTGATGCAGGCAGTGGTAGATTCCGGTGCCGATTTGGGCATTGCCCATGATGGTGATGCCGACCGCATGATGGCGGTGGATGATAGGGGGAGGTTTATTTCCGGGGATAAGCTGCTGGTACTTTTCGCCCGGCAGGCAGGGGCGAAGGAGGTAGTTACCACCATAGACGCCTCTATGGTAATTGATGATATGGGGCTTGCGGTTACCAGGACCAGGGTGGGAGATACCTATGTATCTGAGGAGCTCAAGAAGGGTGGGGATTTTGGTGGAGAACCTTCAGGGAGCTGGGTTTTCCCCGGCGTCTCGCTGTGTCCCGATGGCATTTATGCGGCTGCCCGGGTGGTGGCTATGGCTGGCGGACAAAAACTATCGCGATTGGCTGATAGCATACCGCATTATCTACTTCTGCGGGGCAGTATCGGTAGTGATGGGATAGTAGTGTCCGAGCTGGAGTCGCGCTTAACGGATATGGAGCCGTTATCAGTGAGTAATACTGACGGCATCAAGCTGAACTTTGAAGATAGCTGGTTGCTTATTAGAGCCTCAGGTACCGAGCCTAAAATCAGGCTGACGGTGGAGGCAAAGAGTGAGGCGCGTGCCCACCAGCTTCATGATGGCGCCATTAGGGTGATTAAGGATTGTATGAAGGGGGGTAAGGAGAGGTAGGTTGAAGGCGATTATTTTGGCTGCCGGCGAGGGGAGCCGCATGCGTCCCCTCACTTATACCAGACCAAAGGTAATGCTACCTATGGCTAATAAGCCCATACTGGAGCATTTGCTTATTGAAGCCAGTAAGGCTGGTATTGGCGAATTTATCTTCGTTGTCGGCTATCACGATGAGCAGGTTCGTGATTATTTTGGCAATGGGGACGAATGGGGGGTAAGTATTGATTATTGTACCCAGAGGAAGCAACTGGGCACGGCTGACGCGCTTAAGATGGTTGAAGGCCTGGTAGATGGGAGCTTCCTGGTAATAAATGGGGATATTATTGTTGGTCAGGGAGACATCCGCCGCCTGGCCGACCGGGGTGATAACACCCTGGGTGTGATTGAGGTTGAGGACACCCGTGATTTAGGGGTGGTTGAGTTAGGTAAGGACAGAGTAGTCCGCATCTATGAGAAGACGGGGAACCCGGGTTCCCGCATGGCAAATGCCGGCCTATATCTGTTCACACCGGATATATTTGATGCCATATCCAAGACTTCAAAGTCACCACGGGGAGAGTATGAGGTAACCGATTCCCTGCAGTTGATGATAGATAAAGAGCGCCAGGTTTCTTATCAGGAGATTGGCTACTGGCTCAATCTTAGCTATCCTTGGGACCTGCTTTCGGCTAATGAGTCTCTGATGAATACGCTTGAGTCCAGTAATCAGGGTGAGGTGGAGGATAACGTGGTGATGAAAGGAGCGGTTTCTATTGGTAAGGGTACAGTGGTCAGGTCGGGTTCCTACATAGTTGGCCCGGTGATAATCGGGCAGGACTGTAGTATCGGGCCGAGCTGCTATATCCGTCCCTCTACCGCTATCGGTGACGGGTGTCATATAGGCAGTGCCGTGGAGGTTAAGAACTCTATAATTATGCGGGGGACCAAAATCCCTCACCAAAACTATGTAGGCGACAGCGTTATTGGTGAAGATTGTAATTTTGGCGCTGGCACCAAGATTGCTAACCTCAGGCTGGATAAGCAGGAGATACAGGTAGCTGGTGTTGATACCGGGAGGCGCAAGCTGGGCGCAATAATCGGGGACAGGGTTGACACGGGGATTAACACCTGTATTAATGTCGGTAGTGTCATTGGCAATGATACCCATATCGGGCCGGGGGCTGTTGCCAGTGGGGTTATCGCCCCCAATTCAATGATGCTTTAGGTGTTGAGCATTGAAGCAGGCAGTAATTCTAGCAGCGGGTAAAGGTCAGAGGCTTAGACCGTTCACGGTTACCAAGCCCAAGGCAATGCTTTCTATAGCTGGCAAGCCTATAGTTCACTATGTGGTTGAGGCGCTGGCTGAGAATGGTATTCGCGACATCGTGCTCGTAGTCGGCTACAGGCGGGAACAGATATTTGATTATATGGGGGCGGGGGAGCAGTTCGGCGTTGATATAACCTATATAACACAGGAGAAACAGTTGGGCACAGCCCACGCGCTGGCACAGGCCAGGGGGATAACCGAAGATGAATTTCTGGTTCTGCCGGGAGACAAGCTGATTGAGGCAGAGACCATTGCCCGGTTTGTAGCTGCGAAGCCTGAAGCTATGCTGGTGAAGAGGGTGGACAATCCGACCAGATACGGGGTGGTAACCGTAGACGATGGTATGGTGAAAGATGTCGTGGAAAAGCCTGAGGAGGCTAAGAGTAACGTAGTTAATACCGGAATTTATGTATTTAGTAAAGAAATCTTTGCTTTTATTGAACCTGAACTGGATATCCCGGTTGCCCTGAACAATATGCTCGCTCGGGGCTATCCTGTCAATGCTATGGAAACGAAGGATACATGGCTTGATGTCGTTTACCCCTGGGATATACTGAGCCTTAATGATGCGGTTCTTAGCCGTATCCCGGCTAACTTGGGTGGTACTATTGAGACGGGTGCCTCTCTAAAAGGGGCGATTTCTATTGGTAAGGGTACGGTTGTCAGGTCTGGTTCCTATATAGTTGGCCCGGTGGTTATCGGGGCTAATTGTGACGTGGGGCCTAATGTATGCATCATGCCGGCTACCAGCATAGGCAACAACGTGGTTCTTTCGCCATTTACTGAGGTCAGGAACAGCATTATAGGCGATGATGTTAACGTCGGGCCAAGTTGTATCATACAGGATTCAGTTATTGATAAGGGCTGTGTTATGAAAGGGCACTTTACTGCCTGCAGTGGTGAAGCTAATGTTAGGGTCAATGGCGAACACCACGTGGTGAATGTGGGGGCGATGCTGGGCGAGGGTTGCAGCCTGGGTGATAGTGTGGTCGCCCAGTCCGGGGTTATTGTGGGTAACTACAGTCAGGTGCAGTCACTTAAGCTGATTGATGGCAGGCTGCCTGACAAAAGCCTGGTGTTTTAAATTATGTGCGGCATTGTAGGTTATATTGGAAACAAGGATAGCCAGACCGTCCTGCTTAGCTCGCTGGGCAGGCTGGAGTATAGAGGCTACGACTCCTGTGGTATAGCTGTGGCATCCAGTAGCCTCAAGGTATACAAAGATGCAGTCAGAGTCGAGGCACTGGCAAAGGCAGCACCGCGGCTTGGTGGTACGGCAGGGATTGGTCATACCAGGTGGGCGACCCATGGTAAGCCGTCCCAGGTAAATGCTCATCCCCATTGTGATTGCCGGGGCAACATTGCTGTGGTGCACAATGGCATAATAAGTAATTTCCGTTCATTAAGACAGCAGCTAATTAGTGAAGGGCACGATTTGGTCTCTGAAACAGATACCGAGGTGATACCGCACCTGATTGAGAAGTACTATGATGGCGACTTGGAGAAGGCAGTAGAGGCTGCCCTGCAGCATATAGAAGGTTCCTATGCCATCATAGTGTTGATGTCGGATACAGCCGAGTTGGTAGTTGCCAAGAAGGACAGCCCCTTAATCATTGGCATAGGTGACAGGGAGAACTTTATCGCCTCGGATGTGCCGGCAATACTGGATTACACCAATAGGGTCATATATTTAGAAGACGGTGATATAGGGGTTGTGACCTCAGGCGAGGTGAAGGTTAAAAATGGAGGCGTGGAGGTTGAAAGGAAGGCGCACAAGGTTTTGTGGAATGTAGAAGATGCCCAAAAGGCAGGCTATGAGCACTTCATGCTTAAGGAGATTCATGAGCAGCCCAAGGTGATACGGGATACTCTCGGGGAGTACACTCAGGCAACCGAATCGGGGACTGGTTTAGAGAGAATAAGAGATGCAGGTATAGAGTCCATGCTCATATTAGCCTGTGGCACTTCCTATCATGCCGCTTTGGTGGGCAAATATATTGTGGAGGAGTTGCTCAGAATTCCGGTGCGGGCTGAAATAGCCTCTGAATTCAACTACTATGGTCAGATTTTAGCTAAAACTATGGCAATTGTCATTACTCAGTCTGGAGAAACGGCAGATGTACTAAGAGCTATGAAAAGGTTAAAAGGGGGGGAATGCAAGGTATTAGCCATCAGTAATGTGGTGGGGAGCAGCGCCAGCCGAATTGCCGACCAGACTATTTATCTCAGGGCTGGTCCGGAGATAAGTGTAGCTGCCACCAAAACCTTTATAGCTCAGCTTATGGTGCTATACTGGCTGGTGATGTCTTACTCCAAGGTTGATGCGAGCAGGTTAGCCAGCATGCTTATGGAATTAAGACAAATGCCAGGCAAAGTTCAACAAGTGCTGAATAATGAGGATAAGATTCTGGAGTGTGCCAAATACCTGGCAAAGTATGAAAATGTATTCTTTATAGGTAGAGGCATTAACTTCCCGATAGCGTTAGAGGGAGCGCTTAAGCTGAAAGAGATTTCTTACATTCATGCTGAAGGTTATGCTGCTGGGGAGTTGAAGCATGGGCCCTTTTCTTTGCTGGGTTCTGATACACTGGTCATTGCCATTGTAGCCCTAGATAATACCCGTGAGGCTATGTTGGCTAATATCAAGGAGGTTAAGAGCAGGGGGTCACCCGTAATAGCGCTGGCTAGTGAGGGTGACGAGGTTATTGGGGAATTAGCCGACCTAGTTATTTTCGTGCCTCAGGTTGACACCATATTTTCTCCGGTTGTTAATGTGGTGGCCCTTCAGCTACTTGCCTACTATACCGCTAAGGAGAGAGGTTGTCCCGTAGACTTCCCGCGAAACCTGGCTAAGAGTGTAACTGTGGAATAGGGTAAGACGGTTCAGGGGTGCTTTGCCTTTGGACCATCAACTCATAAGACGGGACTGAGCACATGCCGGGAAGGATTAGGGCATAAACTTACTTATTTGACTTTTCAACTAGTATGGGATATATTGTATAGGGTAAGCAGTAGGTAACAAGATTTGTTAAGGCTGAGTGCTTTACCTAAGAAGTCTCAGCCATAATTATGCCAAAAAATAAGATGTCATGAAGATTGCTATTAGCGGTAAAGGTGGCGTAGGTAAGACTCTGTTAGCTTCTCTTCTTTCTAAGACATTCGCTGAGTCTGGCTATGCCGTTCTGGCTATAGATGCTGACCCTGATGCCAATCTAGCCGCTACCCTTGGCTTTCCCCATGCCGATAAGATAACTCCCATATCTGAGATGAGCGAGCTTATTGAAGAAAGGACAGGAGCGCAGCCCGGTCAGGGCGGGAGCTTTTTTAAGTTAAATCCTAGAGTCGATGACTTGCCAGAAAAGTACTCCAAGCAGTTTAACGGGATTAGACTAATGATAATGGGGCGAATTAAGAAGGGTGGCACTGGCTGTTACTGCCCGGAGAACACATTGCTGCAGGCCCTGGTTACCCACCTGCTCTTGGCAAGGGACGAGGTGGTGATTTTAGATATGGAGGCTGGAATAGAGCATCTGGGGCGAGCAACCGCCAGGGCGGTGGACAAGCTAATTGTAGTAGTGGAGCCAGGCAGGCGCAGTATTGAGGCCGCCTACAAAATTAATGAACTGGCAAAAGACATTGGTGTGCAAAATATAGCCATAGTAGGCAATAAAATTAGAAGCCAGGCAGAGAAGGAATTCATGATTACCAGCTTGCCCGGCTTTAACTTTCTGGGCTTTATCCCTTATGACCAGGCGATAGTAGATGCTGACCTGGCTAACCTTTCTCTCGTTGACTCCAGTCAGCAGGTTCTTGCCGAGGTAAGGAATATCTATCAGGCTTTGCTGTCCGCTACCGGGACATCAGGCCCGAATAAGTCAAAAAAGGCTAAGATTATAAAATAAGGAGGTTCTTATGGCTTACGATGCGGTAAAGATGGAAGACTGGCAGATTTCTGAGGCGGCGGAGGAAAACATGCCTGCTTCCGATGAATGGCGGGAGAAGCTGGGTCTGGAGAAGGACGAGATACTCCCCTACGGGAGGATAGCCAAGCTGGATTTCTTGAAGATTATGGACCGTCTAAAGGATAGACCGGACGGTAAGTATATTGAAGTGACGGCTATAACTCCTACACCGCTGGGCGAGGGAAAGAGTACTACCTCATGTGGCCTGATGGAAGGTATGGGTAAAAGGGGCTTGAATGTAGGCGGTGCTCTCCGTCAGCCCTCGGGTGGTCCCACTATGAACATCAAGGGGACTGCTGCCGGCGGCGGTAATGCCCTGCTTATACCCCTCACCGAATTCTCCATGGGTCTTACCGGTGATATTAACGATATTATGAATGCCCATAATCTGGCTATGGTAGCTCTGACCGCTAGGATGCAGCATGAGCGCAACTATGATGATGAGCGGCTGGCCAGGCTTACCAAGATGCGCCGTCTGGATGTCGACCCCACCCGGGTAGAGATGGGCTGGATAATGGATTTCTGCGCCCAGAGTCTCAGGAACATAGTTATCGGACTCGGTGGGCGTATGGATGGCTTTACAATGCAGTCCAAGTTCGGCATCGCGGTAAGCTCCGAGCTTATGGCTATGCTGTCCATCGTCAAGGACCTGGCTGACCTGCGGGAGAGAATGGACAACATTACTGTAGCTTATGATAAGAAAGGCAACCCGGTTACTACGGGCGACCTTGAGGTTGGTGGTGCCATGACTGCCTGGATGCGTAACACTATCAACCCCACCCTGTGTAGCACGGTTGAATACCAGCCCTGTATGGTGCATGCCGGTCCGTTTGCCAATATTGCCGTGGGGCAGTCCTCCATCATTGCTGACCGCATTGGTCTGAAGATGTTTGACTACCATGTCACCGAGAGCGGTTTTGCCGCTGACATCGGTTTTGAGAAGTTCTGGAATGTCAAGTGCCGTTATAGCGGCCTCAAGCCGCACGTATCGGTGCTTACCACCACTATCCGGGCACTGAAGATGCACGGCGGTGGACCTAAAGTGGTAGCCGGTATACCTCTCTCCGATGAGTATACTAAAGAGAATCTGGGGCTCCTGGAGAAGGGTCTGCCCAATATGGTTCACTTTATTGATGTCATAAGAAAATCCGGTATCAATCCGGTAGTATGTGTCAACTGCTTCCACACCGATACCAAGAACGAGATTGAGATGGTAAGGAGGGCAGCGGAGGCAGCCGGGGCACGTTGTGCGGTTAGCACTCACTGGGCTGACGGCGGCGATGGTGCCCTGGAGCTGGCTGATGCCGTAAAGGATGCCTGTGAAGAAGAGAGCGAGTTCAAGTTCCTGTATCCCATGGAGATGAAACTGCGGGACAGGGTTGAGACTATTGCCAAAGAGGTCTACGGCGCTGACGGCGTATCGTGGACTCCCGAAGCTGAGGCAAAAGCAAAGAAATTTGAGGCTCCCGAATATAATGATTACACTACTATGATGGTTAAGACTCACCTGAGCCTGTCACATGACCCGGCGCTGAAGGGCGTACCTAAAGGTTGGACTCTACCCATCCGTGATGTCTTGATTTATTCCGGGGCTAAATTCCTGTGCCCCTGCGCTGGGGCCATTACCCTGATGCCGGGGACTTCATCCAGCCCCGCCTTTAGAAAGGTGGATGTTGATACGGCTACGGGCAAGGTACAGGGACTATTCTAAGTAAACTTGCGCAAACTTTTTATAGCATAGATGGGGAATTAGATGGCGAAGGGCCAGACAAGTAAACACAAGAGGAGGGTCCGCTTTGATCCCAACAATGTGGATATTGTTGTGGATCAGGGTGAGAACCTCCTCAAGGCGGCTATTGATGCCGAGGTGCATATCACGGCCTCCTGCGGCGGTGCCGGTGTCTGTGGCACCTGCAAGGTATTGATTAAAGAGGGGGAGGTGGAAAGCACCAGGACGGATAAGCTCTCCGCGGAGGAGTATGAGCAGGGCTTCAGACAGGCCTGCCAGAGTAACGTTTTAACTGACCTAGTCGTACACATTCCGGTGGAATCAAGGCTGGAGACGGCGGTTCTTGCCGGGGAGAGAGAGGAGATAGCAACTAGTGTCCAGCAGTCAGAGGTCTTGGCAGCCGGGTGGAAGTTTAACCCTCCTTTGAGCAAATTTTTTGTCAAGCTCCCCCCGCCAACCCTGAAAGATAATGCCAGTGACCTGTCCCGGTTGCTGAGATGCTTAAAACAGCAGCATGGCCTGGATAATCTGTCAGTGGACTTTGGCGTAGTTAAGAAACTGGCTAATGTTTTACGGGATGGTAACTGGGAGGTCACTGTCACCACCTTGCTGACCGGGGTCGAGACCAGATTGACCGGTAAGCGGGGATTAGTGGTGACCAATATCGAACCGGGGGATACCAGAGAAAAACACTACTCCTTAGCCATTGATATTGGAACCACTGGCGTCCGGGCCCAGTTGCTCGATTTAAACAGGGGCAAGGCTCTTGCCCGGGGTGTAGATTACAACGGGCAGATTAGCTACGGTGAGGACGTTATCAGTCGCATTGCTCACTCCCAGAAGCGGGGTGGACTTCACCGCTTGCAGAAGGCGGTTGTGGACACTATTAACGGGATTATCAGGGGACTATTGACTGATGCCGGGGTTGAAGTAGGACATGTCGGTTACATGACTGTTACCGGCAATACCACCATGCTCCAGCTTCTTCTCGGTCTTGACCCTAAGTATATAAGGCTTGCCCCTTATACGCCGGTAGCTAACTTTTTGCCTCTGGTGAAGGCGAGTAAGCTGGGGATTGAGGTGGGAGAGCATGTTTACCTCTACGCCCTGCCTTCGGTGGCGAGCTATGTCGGTGCTGATATTGTCGCCGGGGTGGTGGGAGCAGGAGTGCACCAGAGAAAAAAATTAACGCTCTATGTGGATATAGGGACGAATGGTGAAATAGTGGTCGGAAACTCAGACTGGATGGTAACCGCTTCCTGCTCGGCCGGGCCTGCCTTTGAGGGTGGCGGGATAAAGCATGGCATCCTGGCCACCGCTGGAGCTATTGAAGGTTTTGACATTAATCTATCAAATTTTGAGCCGACGCTTAGCATCATCGGTGAAACAAAACCGAAGGGAATCTGCGGTTCGGGCTTGATAAACATCGTTGCCGGACTGCTGGAAGCCGGGGTCATCGGGCAGGACGGGAAATTTTATACCAACCTCTCCACCAAAAGAGTCAGAAAGGGCGGTGACGGCTACGAGTATGTTCTGGCCTGGGCGCCGGATACCCAAATCGGCAAAGATATCGTCATCACCGAGGTAGATATTGATAATCTTATCCGGGCCAAGGGAGCCATGTATGCCGGTTATAAGACACTGGTCAAAAGCGTGGGGCTGGAGTTAACCGATTTGGAGCAGGTGATTATAGCCGGTGCTTTCGGCAAGCACCTTGATATTGAAGAGGCTATCACCATCGGGCTCTTCCCGGATATTCCCCGCGATAAATATACCTATATCGGCAACGGTTCCCTGCTGGGGGCGAGGTTAGCCTGTTTCTCTACTGACATTGTTGATGATGCGAGAAGGGTTGCCAGAATGATGACTAACTTTGAATTGAGTGAAAATAGCGACTTTATGAATAATTATATAGCGGCTTTATTCTTGCCTTGTACTGATATCAATGCATTTCCCTCGGTAAAAGAGAAGTTAGCCAGGTTGTTAAAAAGTAAATCAGGACGGGGGGTAACCATTTGAGTTTTAATATTGCTGTAGCTGGGAAGGGTGGCAGCGGCAAGACGTCTATAGCCAGCCTCGTCATACGTTATCTATTAAAGAACGGTTTGGGACCGGTTTTGGCGGTTGACGCTGACCCTAACGCCAATCTTGGGGATAGTTTGGGGTTAGAGGTAGGGCAGACTGTCGGCTTGATACTCAATGACTTTCAGGGGGATAAGATAAAAATCCCGCCGGGGATGACCAAGCAGAATTACCTGGATTACAAGTTGAATGAGGTTGTAGTTGAAAGTAAGGAGCTTGACATGGTGACGATGGGCAGGGGTGAAGGGCCGGAATGTTACTGCTACCCTAATCTTGTGTTAAAGAAATTCATTGACACATTATCTGACAACTATGCTTATGTGGTTATGGATAACGAGGCAGGGATGGAGCACCTGAGCCGGAGGACTACTCAGAATATTGATGAGCTGTTCATGGTTTCCAGCCACTCGGTGAAGGGAATACGGGCCGTTGCCCGCATAATTGAGCTAATCTCTGAGCTCGGGTTGATAGTGCGGAGAAAATCATTAATAATTAATTCTGCTCCCCCTGAACTGGACCCGCTGATCAGTGGAGAATTAGCCAGACTGGGAATTGAGCCCGTAGCTATAATTCCTGAAGATGAGGAAATATATAAATATGACCTTAAGCTTAAGCCGCTCCTTGACCTGCCTGATACATCCGTGGCGGTCAGGGCGGTGGATGATTTAATGACCAGACTCTTGCAAAAGGATAAAATAGCAACATAGGAGGCAAATATGACGGCGAAGATTATCAGTGGCAGCGAGGTTGCCAAGGAGATTCGTGCCGAGTTGAAGCAGGAGATTGCTGAGCTCAAAGAGAAGCACAATGTGGTACCGGGACTGGTTACTGTCCTGGTAGGTGAAGACCCGGCATCTCAGGTCTACGTCGGGCAGAAGGAAAAGACGTGCCATAATCTGGGCATGTATTCCGAGAGGCACGACCTGCCAGCCGACGTTAGCCAGGAAGAGCTATTGACTCTGATTGATAAGCTGAACAAAGACCCCAAGATTAACGGGATTCTGGTCCAGCTACCTCTACCCAAACATATTAATGAGACCGAAGTCCTCTATGCCATTGACCCCAAGAAAGACGTTGATGGCTTCCATCCGGTTAGTTTGGGCAAACTGCTGATTGGCGAGCCGGACTATATACCATGTACCCCCCACGGCATACAGCAGCTTCTTATCAGGTCGGGTGTTAAGACCGAAGGGGCGGAGGTAGTGGTGGTGGGCAGAAGCAACATTGTCGGCAAACCCATAGCCAATATTCTCCTTCAGAAGCAGGAAGGAGCTAATGCCACGGTAACTATATGTCACACTCGCACCAAGGATATGGCATTCCACACGAAGCGGGCTGATATATTGATAGTAGCTGCCGGTAAAGCCAAGGCAATTACGGCGGACATGGTTAAAGAGGGAGCGGTGGTGATTGATGTCGGCGTTAACCAGATAGGCACCACGGCTGAGGGCAAAAGGATTCTCTCCGGCGATGTCGACTTTGAAGCGGTTAAAGAAAAGGCCAGTGCCATTACTCCGGTGCCTGGTGGAGTGGGCCCTATGACCATAACCATGCTTATGCTAAACACAGTGCGAGCGGCGAAACTGGCGGCTGGTCTGATCAAATAACGGAGGGAGAGATGGAATATAAGATAGAGAAAAAGAGCGCACCAGGTTGGGGGGAGATAGAGGTATTGGGGGAGACCTTTGAACCGGGTAGCCCTGAGGGTGAGGAAGCCGGTCAATGGCGACAGAAGCTGGGGACTAGGGAGGATAAACTCAAATACCTGCAGGAAGGCGAGAGATACTGGTACGGTAAAGAAGGACACGGTAGCGAAAAGAGAAAGAATCCAGCTTAGGCAAGGAGGATGAAGAATGGCATTTGAAGTTCCTAAGACAACCTATAGTGGCAAAATTAAGGAAATAAAACTGGGCAAGGGGGATAAGGCCGTTACGGTTGGTGGTGAGAGCGCTTATCCGTTTTACTTATTTGAAGGTGAAATGCCAAACCCACCCAGAATAGCTATGGAGGTTTGGGATTGTCCCCCCGATGAGTGGGCTAAGGCTGCTCTAGAACCCTTTGCCGGGGTAACCGATGACCCCGTTGCCTGGGCAAAGAAATGTATAGAAGATTATGGGGCGGAGATGATATGTCTTCAACTGGTGAGTACTGACCCCAATGGACTCGACCGCGGGGCTGATGAAGCCGCCGAGGTCGTCAAGAAAGTAGCTGACGCTATTGACGTTCCCTTGATTGTGTGGGGCACGGCTAATCATGACAAGGACACCGAGGTCCTGAGAAAAGTAGCCGAGGTGTGTCAGGGGAGAGACTTGATTATCGGGCCGGTGGAGGAAGGAGACCATAAGAAAATTGGTGCTTCAGCTATCGGTTACCATCATACGGTGGCTTCGTCAACACCTATAGACATAAACCTGGCAAAGCAGCTTAATGTGCTGCTGGGTAATCTCGGCGTTCCTGATGATCTTATTGTGATGGACCCGACTGTTAGCTGCATAGGCTACGGCATTGAATATTGTTACTCCGTAATGGAAAGAATCAGGATGGCTGGGCTAAGCCAGCAGGATGAAAAGCTCCAGTTCCCACTGGTTTGTAACATAGCCAAAGAGGCGTGGAAGTGTAAGGAAGTGCACATGGCAGACGACGAGCTCAATATGGGAGATGCCAAAAAGAGGGGTATTTTGATGGAGGCTATGTCGACAATGGTGCTGCTTCTGGCCGGGGGAAATGTGATGATTATGAGGCATCCTGAAGCGATAAAACTGGTTCGAGAGATGATGGCTGAGTTGTCAGCTTCATAGAATAATAATCTGGAGGTAAGTGATAAAGATGGCAGATAAGGAAACTAAAAGCATTGACCAAGCTTCTATTGAGATGATAGAGAAAGCAGCTATTGACGGAGTCAATACTGTTTTCGATAGAGCCGAAACAATGAAACCATGCCCTATAGGCTCTGTTGGCAGTTGCTGTAAGAACTGCGGGATGGGACCGTGCCGCGTGCCTCTACCCAAGGGTAAGGAGGAAACAGCGGAGGAGAAAATGAAGAGGAGGGGTCTCTGTGGTGCCACTGCTGAGACCATCGCTGCCCGTAACTTCATACGGATGGTAGCTGGCGGTGCTGCTGCTCACTCCGACCACGGTCGGGGAGTAGCTGAGCTGTTTCTGGCGGTGGCTAAGGGAGAAGCGCCAGGTTACGAGATTAAAGACGAGCAGAAACTGCTGCAGGTAGCCCTGGACTGGGGCATTGAGATTGGAGACCGCAGTAATAATGAAATAGCCGTTGATATTGGAGAAAGAGCGCTGGCTGAGTTTGGTAAGCAGGAGGGTGAGGTCCTGACCATTAGAAAGGCGCCGTTAAAACGCCAGGAGCTGTGGCGCAAGCAGGGAGTTGCCCCGCGGGGTATAGATAGAGAAATTGTAGAGATAATGCACCGCACTCACATAGGCGTTGACCAGGACTACAAAAGCCTGCTTAAGCAGGGAGTCAGGGCGGCTATAGGTG
>CAZRDI010000016.1:0-15684 GCA_964598825.1 uncultured Dehalococcoidales bacterium | reverse complement strand
AGCAGGCAGATTGGCTTCCCTGTGGTATTGAAGATAGCCTCACCGGATATTGTGCATAAGAGCGATGCCGGTGGTGTTAAGCTGGGTTTGAGGACATCAAAGCAGGTAGGCAAAGCCTATGATGATATCTTGGAGGCTGTTAGTCGGAAACATCCCGAGGCGGTGATTCAGGGTGTCTCAGTGCAAAAGATGGCTCGTCCCGGTGTAGAAGTGATTATTGGCATGTCTAAGGATGCCCACTTCGGTCCGGTGCTTATGTTCGGCCTTGGGGGTATTCTGGTGGAGGTTCTGAAAGATGTCTCCTTCAGGGTTGTTCCGTTGACCAGGAGAGATGCGAGGGAGATGCTCAGGGAGATAAAGGGCTATCCTTTGCTGGAAGGTTATAGAGGCCAGGAGCCAGTGGATGTATCAAATCTGGAGGAGCTGCTGCTTAAGGTTTCTACTTTTGTTGAACAGAATCCCGGTGTGAGAGAGCTTGACCTTAATCCTGTCTTTGCCTACAGCGATGGCGCCGTGGCTGTGGATGCCAGGGTAGTAATGGAGGAAGGTAAGTAGTGAACCTGAAACTGATGCTGGAGGAGACGGTGGGTCGGCATGGCGGGAAGACAGCTATTGTTTTGGGGGAACGTAGATTATCCTATGCCGAGTTGAATGAAGCCTCAAGTAAGGTAGCCAGTGCCCTGGTAGGGATGGGAGTGACTAAAGGTGATAGGGTGGCGATATTATTATCTAACGGTCCGGAATTTGTCGCTATTTACTTCGGGATAGTCAGGATTGGTGCTATAGCTGTTCCCCTGGATATTAAATATAAGGTTGATGAGCTAACTTCTCTGTTTAATGATTGTCAACCGAAGGTGCTGGTGGCGGAAAGCCCTGTCCTGGAGCCGCTAATTCCGGCTTTGTCCGGATTTAAATCTATCAAACATGTCATAAACGTGGGTTCCAAGTATGAGGGTCAGTTCCTTAGCTATCGGGAGATTATGGCGATGAGGGTGACACGTCAGGCCTGGGTTGAGCCGGAGCCTGATGATATAGCTCATATTGCCTACACCTCAGGACCTACCCTCTCTCCTAGAGGGGCTATGTTGCCCCATAATAGTCTGGTGGCGGAGGCAGCTATATCGGGCGACGGGTTTCAGCAAACCGAAGAGGATATAATAATGCTGTTTGCTTTACCCATGCACCACGCGCTTGGTCTGGTGGCGGTGTTGCTGACCTCTATATCTAAGGGTAGCACCGTGGCAATGGTGCCGGGTACAGGCTTGTCTATCAGTACTCTTATGGAAGTTATTGAGCGGGAGGGGGGCACTATCCTTATGGGGGTGCCTTATATCTATGCTCTGGCGGTTCACGTGGCGGAGAAGGAGGGAGTGAAGGATGATTTGAGCTCTCTCCGTTTGTGTGGCAGTTCCGGTGATACTTTATCTCCTGCCGTTATGAAGCGATTTAAGGAACTCTACGGCTTTGATGTTATTGACGGGTGGGCCTTGACCGAGACCGGGTGCCATGTTACCTGCATGCCTATTAACGGCACGGGGAAGGCGGGCTCGGTGGGAAAGGCTCTGCCCGGTTGGGAGGTGAAGATAGTGGGTGATAATGGTAGAGAGCTGCCTTTGAATCAACCGGGTGAGATGGTTGTTAGGGGGCCGATAATGAAAGGGTATTATAACAATCCACGAGCTACGGCCGAGGTAATGAAGGACGGCTGGCTTTATACTGGTGATATCGGTCGGGTTGATGAGGACGGCTATCTGTTTTTTCTGGGCAGGAAAAGGGAGCTGATTATCGTGAAGGGGCAGAATATTTACCCCGGTGACATTGAAGCGGTGTTGCGTGCCCATCCCCAGGTGGTGGGGGCAGTGGTGACCGGTGTTTCTGATGAGTTGCGGGGGGAGGTGGTCAGGGCCGTTATCAGGCTGAGGGAGAGGGGAACAACCACGGAACAGGAAATCAGGCACTTCTGCCTTGAGCGCATGGCTAATTATAAGGTGCCTAAGCAGTTTATATTCGTTGATTCCCTGCCTGAAACCGCTACCGCTTAATGGTTTCTTGCGGAATACAATTTCAATAGATATACTTCGCAAGGAAAAAGGGTGGTACCCATGAATTTTGACGAGATTTCAAACATAATCAATGATGTTCCCGACTATAAGGCCTTCCTAACAGTTGCCGAGCTAAGGGAGAGTTCTCACCGACTTGTAAAAAAGTACCCCGCTGTGACGGAGATACTCCCTGTTGGTAAATCACGACAGGGTGAGTCCATAGAGGTTATCGAGATAGGTAACGGGGCAAAGCGGGCACTATTATTTGCTCTACCCCATCCTAATGAGCCCATCGGTAGCATGATGTTAGAATACCTATCGCTCCGACTAGCAGAAGATAATGCACTACGCAGTTCGCTAGGTTATACTTGGTACTTAGTTAAGTGTATAGACCCCGATGGTACGCGCCTGAACGAGGGCTGGTTCAAGGGGCCCTTCTCAATAGAGAACTATGCGCGCCACCACTATCGCCCACCCTCTTTCCAACAGGTGGAGTGGACTTTCCCTGTTGACTACAAGACACTTCATTTTCACAACCCCTTGCCTGAGACCCAAGCCCTAATGGTTCTAATTGAGCGGGTCAAGCCTGACTTCATTTTCTCGCTGCATAACTCAAGCTTTGGCGGTGCCTATTTCTACATCACGGAAGAATCGACATCACTGTATGAGCACTTCTATAAATTGGTGGAAAGTCAGGATTTACCATTGCACTTAGGTGAGCCAGAGGTGCCATATATACCAAGGTATGCAGATGCTATCTTTAAGATGACAGGAATTAGAGAGGAGTACGATTATCTTGGACAACAGACTAATTCCGATCCCGCTGAATTCATTAAGGGCGGCACGGATAGCTTTGATTATACCCTGAGGTTTTGTAATCCTTTTGGGCTGGTATGTGAATTGCCTTATTATTATAATCCTGCGATTCATAATACCTCTCCATCTGATACGGTGCGTGGAGACGCAATTCTGCGAGGAGTGGCACAGGACAGAGAGGATTTCAATCTTTTACAGGAGCAGTACAACGGGATTAAAGATACTCTTACGGTCTCGTCGCCGTTCCGTGACTCAGTTGAGGAAACCCTGAGGACGTATGAGCATTGGCTGAGTGCGGAAGAGAATTGGGTGCGGAAAGAGCCTGAGGCCACGAAAATGGCAACTATAGCGGAGAAGTTCGACAGTCTGGTGGTTCGACGTTTCTACCATCTTTTCCCGCTGGGGATGTTCATTCGTCTGCTTAAAGCACAAATGTTAGAGACAGGTGAAACCGCCCTTTTAACCTCTATTTACGAAACAGCTGAGTTGGAATTTCAAAAACGTATTATTGAATTGGAAGCCGATTTAGACTATAACATTATCCCTATCCAAAAGCTTGTGAGGGTGCAGTTGGGTAGTGCCTTACTGGCGGCAACCCATGTTGCTGGGCGGTAGAAAGTGGTACTTAGCATTTATTTCGCAACAAGCTATTAAGGTTCGGTGGTATAACCTTGGAGACTACCTGTCAGGCTCGCTCCGTTGGTTTTTTGCTTTTTGTTTGGTTTTATTTGCATTTAGTTGGTAGGGGTTTAGTGGGGTGGTATAATCCCCTTAGAAAAATAAGGGGGATATTGCGATGTTGTGGCGAATACATCAATGCTTGCTTTCACATCAACCATACAAACTACTGTTTGGTGCTTTGCCCAGTATTCAGAAGGCTGAAAAAAGATGGGCATTATTCCAAATACTTCTATCCTTCGTATTCCTTTTTGTTGCTGTTGCTGTTGGTATTCTCACGATTGATACATCAACGGTTACTGGTGGGATTATGGTAGCGGCAATTATGTTATTTGGGTTTGGACTACTGGCTCTTGTATATGCGTTTGGTATTGGTATGTATTGGTTTAAGCCGAAACATCCTATTGATAATGACGAGGAAGCCAAGAGAGCAAAGAGAGATGATAGATTACACGAGGATATACAGGCTCTAATTAAAGAAATGAGGCAAGATAGAAATGAGCGAAGAGAGAGCAGGAAATAATAACATCTGCAAATACTGCCAATCCAATAATGTAATCAAATACGGCAAGTATGGCGGTGTTCAGCTTTATTACTGTAAAGACTGCCATAGTAAGTTCAAAGACGACGACACCTTATTCCATATGAAAACCCCCGCCAATCAGGTATCATCGGCACTCAATATGTATTACGAGGGAATGAGTATTAAAGCCATCAGCCGAAACCTAAAGCAAGAGTTCAGCAATCAGCCTTCAACTGCCACTATCTATGAATGGATACAGAAATACACTCAATATGCCACCGACAGCATCAAAGGCTACAAGCCAGAGAATATAGGTGGCACCTGGATTGCCGATGAGACCGTAATTGAGATAGACGGCGACAATGCGTGGCTGTGGGATATTATTGATGATAAGACCCGCTTCTTACTGGCAACCCGCATATCAAGAAGCAGGACAACACAAGATGCACAGATGCTTATAGATAAAGCTATTAAGATGGCTGGCAAAGAACCTCAAAAGGTCATCACCGACAAACTGGCATCTTACCTTGATGTGCGATATGGCAAGGACACAGAGCATATACGGAGCAAGCCGTTTGCCATTGAGGATAACACGCAGATGATAGAGAGATTTCACGAAACACTAAAACAAAGAACAAAAGTAATGCGTGGGTTAAAGAACATAGAATCAGCCCACGACTTCATTGACGGCTGGCTGGTTCATTACAACTACATAAGACCGCATACAGCGTTAGACGACAGGACACCAGCAGAAGTAGCGGGTATAGACTATCCCTACGAGAACTGGGCTGATATTACACGGCACGAGCCGTCTAAGCCCGTAATCACAGAGCACCAGCCCAGAGATAGAGTTAAATTACCAGTAATTCAGGTAGGCAGACCACGCAAGAGGAAAAGACGGGTAAAATCTAGAGTATCAAAACCAATCACACCGACATTATCATCGTTGAGGCTAAAGCGATGAACAACCAAATGCAAATAAAACCTTTTGTTTTACCTCTTGCAAAATATGATAATGTATGCTACTTTACCTAGTAATGCTAGGTATAGTTCTGAGCGAGGTGAATTGAATGGCGCGAAGGCAAGATTTGATGAAAGGGAGTTCCGATTCTCTGCTTCTTTGTCTCATAGGACAGCAGCCAATGTATGGTTACCAGATTATCAAAGAGCTGGAAAGCAGAAGCGAGGGGTACTTTAAATTCAAGGAAGGTACTCTTTACCCTGCCCTTCACCGTTTAGAGAAGGCGGGTTTAATCCTGGGGGAGTGGCAGAAGCTGCCTAACGGTCGGCGGAGAAGGTACTATTACATTACTGACAAAGGTCGGCGGATGATGGTGGCGGAGAGGACTCAGTGGCAGGATTTTTTGAACGCCATGAATCGGATTATTCGGCCGGTGCGTACGTAAGGTAGAGGGGATGGCAACAGTATTAAGTCATTATCTGGAAAGTATCAGGGACCATTTGAAGCTTGACCTCTCGGATGAGAGAGAGGTTATAAGTGAACTTGAGACGCATATTGAGGATAAGCTCCGGGAATTAAAGGAAACGGGGCTATCTGAAGAGGAAGCGGCTGATACCTGTGTTAGCCTATTGGGCTCAGCCAAGGCGCTTGCCCGTCAGATATACGAGGCTCATAGCCAGGGTACCTGGCGACAGGTGCTATTAGCTTCAATGCCACATCTGCTTTTTAGCGTGATATTTGCTCTGAACTGGTGGCGGGGGGTTGGTTCGCTGTTAATTGCACTTATCTTAATCATCAGTACAGTGATATACGGGTGGTGGCATGGTAAGCCTTCCTGGCTTTTCCCGTGGCTGGGTTACTCTTTATTGCCGGTAACGGTGGCTGGTCTCCTTTTACTCTATTTGCCCAGGGGGTGGTCATGGTTAGCCGTCCTGTTCTACATTGCGCTGGCTGTGTCGCTGGTATATGTTATTACCGTTCAAACTGTAAGGGGAGACTGGTTGTATAGCTCACTAATGCTGCTTCCGATGCCGATCATTGTCGGCTGGTTTATAGCTATGGGGCTGGAGGAGGGATTTCCCCGGTTTAGTAAAGAACTTCTTTATGATTTTGCACCCTGGGTCGGACTTAGCTTTTTGATGCTGGCGATAACCGTGGCGTTATTCATCCGGTTGAGAAAGCGCTGGGTAAAGATAGCCGTTTTACTTATAGCGGGACTTCTGACTTTGACGGTGGTCGCCTGGTATGCCTGGGGTTCAATTAGTCTACCCACTTTTTTACTTTTGATATTACTGATGTTGAGCATTTTCTTATTCCCGGCATTTTTTGAACGGAGGATAAGACACCGCAGGCAACAGCTGACAGCTTAGATACCATTTTGCAAAGGGGGAGGGTCTTTGCCGAAGGTAGCCGTTGTTACTGATAGTTTAGCTTGTCTTACTAAGGAGCTGGTGGAGGAGTATGGGATTGGGGTAGTGCCGCTAAGCTTCTACTTCGGGGACAAAATTTATAAAGACTGGGTGGATATAACCCCGTCTGAAGCCTATGAGCTATTCTTAAAGGACCCCGAGGCCTGGCATTCATCTGCCCCCTCGCCCATGGATTTTGTTAAGGTCTATCGTGAGGTGAGTAATCAGGCGAAGGACATTCTTTGTATTACTATCTCATCTAAATTGAGCACAACGTATAATGTCGCTCGAGTAGCCAGAGAGCAAGCCAGGGCTGAGCTTCCCGGGGTGACTATTGAGGTGTTGGACTCAGGGACAACCACCGCTGCCGAAGGTTTTGTTGTCCTGGCCGCAGCCCGGGTTGCAGTGGAAGGGAAAAGCCTGGCTGATGTGGTTAAAGCCGCCGAGGGAATGAGAAGCAAGGTCACTTTTATTGCTTTTCTGGATACCATCAAGCATGTTTATCGGTCAGGGCGTATACCCAAAATGGCATCGCAGGTAGGCTCAATGCTCAAAATCAAGCCGATACTTGCTATTTCGCCAGGGTCAGGAGTGGTGCATTTCAAGGGCATGGTTAGAAGCAAAGAGAGCGGCACAGAGCGGCTGCTTAAAACAATGAGGAATAAAGTTGGCTCGAGCCCGGTGCACGTTGCCGTGATGCACGCTTACGCTCCGGATGATGCCGAGAAGCTAAAGGGGCGGGTCTCGTCTGAGTTTAACTGTGCCGAGCTCTGGGTTACCGAATTCAGCCCCCTGATGGGCTATACCTGTGGCACCGGAGCTCTTGCCCTTGCTTTTTACAAGGAGGACTAAGATGTGATTAAGGAGATGGTAGCCGCGTTAATCTGTAAATGAAAAAAGGGGGGTGAATCGAATGAAATTACTCAGTTGGAGTGCAATAGTCGTCGTAGTTCTAGGAGTGGCAGGACTTGTCTTTGGTATAATATTTATTGCACAGGCCGGTTCTGCAGAACAAGAAATCGCTGAAGAAATTCAGCCCTTGACAATAGGAGAGGTAGACGCTAGATACGAAGCAGTAAAGACAAGTCAGATGGCTCTAGCGATGGCTGAAGAACCCGGAATACAGGCTGGGACAGCAGTGCCAAGCACTATGTATAATTACCTTACAGTACAGAGGACATCGCTGGGACTGGCCAGGGCAAATATTGGGCTTGCTAGCTTCGTGAGGATGAACGGAATCATAGATATAATCGTAGGCTTAGGCCTGATTCTAGCTGGTGTGGGATTATTTAAGAAGGGCCAGAGCGGAGCTTAAAAAAACCGGCTGAGAACCCAACCATAAAAAAGGATTTGTACTAACCATTGACACCTCAGAGGTGAAGGAAAAATTGGTGGCAGTGCCGCTTTTGCCTAAATGCCTTTAAGATGTTTGGCAAACTTGGAAGGAATGGGGTTTTCATGGCTAATAAGGTAGCCATAGTTACTGATAGTATCGCTTGCCTTACCAGGGAAATGGTGGCGCAATACGGGATTAAAGTCATGCCCGTTAGCTTTTACTCGGGGGGTGAGATTCATAAGGATTGGGTGGATGTAACCCCGGCTGAGGCTTATGAATTATTCCTGAAGGACCCTAAGTCTTTTAAGACATCTTCAATCTCGCCTGGAGATTGTCTTGGAGCCTACCGCGAAGCAAGCAAGCAAATCAAGGATATCCTCTGCGTTACTCTATCATCTAAACTTAGTGCAATCTATAGTGTGGCTCAAGGAGTTAGAGAGCAAGCCAAGGATGAGCTTCCTAACATCTCCATTAAAGTATTAGACTCCCAAACGGCTACTGCTGCTGAAGGCTTTATTGCCCTGGCTGCGGCTCGGGCGGCGGAGGAAGGAAAGGGCTTGGCCGAGGTGGTTAAAGCCGCCGAGGAGGTGAGGGATAAGGTTACTATCATTGCCTATATGGATACGATTCGCTACGTTTATCGTTCGGGGCGCATACCCAAATTAGCCGCTCGTGTAGGCTCTATACTTAATATCAGGCCGGTATTTACTTTCTCTTCGGGGGTGCCCCGTTTTGTGGGTACGGTACGGAATAGCGAGCGCGGTGTGGAACGGTTGCTTGAGGTGATGAGGGATAAAGTGGGGCAAAACCCCGTGCACGTTGCCGTGATGCATGTCTATGATCCTGATGAAGCCGGGAAGCTAAAGGAGCGGGTCTCGTCTGAGTTTAACTGTGCCGAGCTCTGGGTTACCGAGTTTAGCCCGGTAATGGGCTATGCCTGCGGTACCGGGACTCTGGGCCTTGCTTTTTATAGCGGAGATTAGACAGGATTTCCAATGAAATGGTGGCATAAGCTAGTACTGGCTGTCGTTCTGTTAGTAATCGTTGCTTTTCTGGGGGTATCGGCTTTTCTCGGTTATTCTATGACCAGTGTGGAGCGAGTGCCGGTTGAGGGGACCCCGGCGCTATCAGGCCTTGAATACGAAGACGTCTCTTTTCCAAGCAGGGAGGATGAGCTAACCCTGAGTGGCTGGTATCTCCCGGTTGAGGACAGCGAGCCGGTTATCATCATGGTGCACGGGGCGGAGAGGAACAGAGCTGACCCCACCATCGGAATGATGGACATCGCTTCAGAGCTGGTGGAACATGGCTATAATGTCCTGATGTTTGACCTGCGCGGTCATGGCGAGTCTGAGGGAAGCAGGATGTCAGCGGGTTATTACGAGCAGAGAGACCTGCTGGGCGCTGTCGACTATGTCAAAGGGCGTGGTTTTGAGTGTATTGGGGTGTTGGGCTTTTCCGTGGGGGCGGTTACTGCTCTTATGACAACGGCAGGAAACGATGACATAGATGCGGTAGTGGCTGATAGCAGTTTCGCTGATTTGGAAGACATGATGGGGCCTGAGTTTTCCAAACGCACCAGGTTCCCAAAGTTCTTTCTTTCTCCCCTGCTTTTCATGGTCAAAATTATGTATGGCATTGACTTTAGTGCCATTAAACCCATTGAGGTCGTATCCGGGATTGCGCCAAGACCTGTGCTCTTTATTCACGGTGAGCTGGACGATACTGTTCCTTTAGAGCATGCTTATAGATTACAGGAAGCCTCTGAGAATCCTCATAGCCAGCTATGGGTAGTCCCTGAAACTGCTCATGTAAGGGCGTATGTTGCTCAGCCAGAAGAGTATATAGACAGGGTAACTGCTTTCTTTGACACCGCTTTGAGACAGGACTAATTTTCCTGTCCGCACCATCTAGCCAATGTGGCGAAAATACTCTATAATTGAGATTGTGGGGTATACTCGTCTTGTTTCTGACGTGCAACGGCGAGTAAGAGTTCAGGTCAGTTTATTAAGCCAGCCTTTATTCCAGCCCGAGTAGAGTTGTAAGAAAGCTGGTAGTTAAAAGGAGATTTGAGGTGGAGATTAAGGTTATAGCTGGTGATATTACCAGGATTGAAAGCGGTGCTATTATATTTAACTTTTTTGAGGAGATGGGGAAGTTGGGTAGTGAAATAGCTGCCGCGGATAAGGCTCTGGGTGGAGCTATCTCCCGGCTTATTAAGCAGGGTGAGATTAAGGGTAAACTTAATGAGATTACCGTTGTTCATAGTTTAGGTAAACTTCCCGCGAGCAGGGTTGTTGTTGTTGGCCTGGGTAAGCAAAAGGAGCTGACCCAGGATAAGGTCCGGGGGGCGGTGGCTGAGACCTGCCGGCTTTTACGACAGAGGGGCGTGGATAGTATTGCTACCGTGGCTCAGGGGGCAGGAATAGCCGGTATAAGCCCGGAGAAGGCGGCTCAGGCAGTAACTGAGGGGGCTTTGCTAGGTGTTTACTCATTTCGCAGGCATATAACCAAAGAGGCTGAGCATGGCGAGATTAAGCAGCTTCTAATAGTGAGCAGCGATGAGGCTAATATCCCTGTTCTGGAAAAGGGCTGTCATAAAGGTAGAGTTCTGGCTGAGGCGACTAACCTGGCCCGTGATATGGTCAATGAGCCGGCTAACTATATGACGCCCACCCATATGGCTGAGGCGGCAGAGAGGTTAGCCAGCACCTATGGACTTGCAATTGATGTTCTTGAGCGGAAGCAGATGGAGGAGTTGGGGATGGGGGCGCTGCTGGGTGTGGCTCAGGGGAGCCGGCAGCCGCCTAAATTTATCGTTCTTCGTTATAAGGGGAGTGGCTCTGATGAAACTGATATGGCACTGATTGGTAAGGGGATAACCTTTGATTCCGGAGGTATCTCTATAAAGCCATCGGCGGCGATGGATGAGATGAAGGGGGACATGGCGGGGGGTGCCGCCGTTATGGCGGCGATAAGCGCCATTGCTCAGCTTAAGCCGAAGATTAATGTTATGGCTATCGTTCCGGCTACTGAGAACCTGCCCGGGGGCAGTGCCCTGAAACCGGGCGATGTTCTGACGACAATGAGCGGTAAGACTATTGAAGTCGCAAACACCGATGCCGAGGGGCGGCTTGCCTTAGCCGACGCTCTGGGCTATGCCAGGAAGGCTGGTGTTAAGTCTATAGTTGATGTAGCCACTCTGACCGGGGCCTGTATAGTAGCCCTGGGTAAGGTGTGTAGTGGTGCCTTTGGTAATAACCAGGAGCTGATAGATAAGGTAATCGCCGCTGGTGATGAAGCCGGAGAGCGTATGTGGCAGATGCCGATGTTTGATGAATATAAAGAGCAGATTAAGAGTGAGGTGGCTGATATCAAGAATATCGGCGGCAGATACGCAGGAGCTATCACCGCTGCCCAGTTCCTGGCCGAGTTTGCCGGTGATACTCCCTGGGTTCATCTGGATATTGCCGGTAAGGAACTGAGTGATAAGGAACGGGGCTATCGGATTAAAGGGGCTACCGGTGTGTCGGTGCGCACTCTGGTGAACCTTGTTCTGGCTCTGGCTAAGTAATATCTGAGAGATATAAGGAGGATTTATCATGAAGGTTAAATGGCTGGGACATGCCTGCTTTATGATTACCTCGGATGCGGGAACAAAAATAATCGCTGACCCTTATGCGGTCGTTGGGGGCTTTGGATATGGTGAGATAAAGGAGTCGGCTGATATTGTTACAGTGAGCCATGAGCACGGTGACCATAACAATGTGGCTGCGGTTGGGGGCAACCCGGAGGTGGTCAGGGGGGCGGCAAAGGTTAAGGGGATAGAGTTTAAAGCTATTTTCACCTACCACGATGATGTTGGGGGAGGGCAGAGAGGTAGTAATACCATATTGTGCTTTGAGGTGGATGGGGTAAGGGTTTGCCATCTTGGTGACCTGGGTCATCCGCTCAGTGATAAGCAGATGTCTGAGTTGGGTAAGGTAGATATACTACTGGCTCCGGTGGGGGGCAATTTTACCATTGATGCCAGGGTTGCCACCGAGCTTTGTGACCGGCTAAAACCGGCAGTGGTTATTCCTATGCACTATAAAAATGATAAGTGCGCTTTCCCTATAGCCGGTGTGGACGAGTTTTTGCAGGGGAAAGAGGGTGTAAAGCGACTGGATGTTAGCGAGTTTGATTTCAAGCAGGGCGAACTTCCCGCCAGCACTCAAATTATAGTGCTACAACCAGCACTGTAGAGTAAAGGAGTTACGGTTGATAGTTGATGCTTCCGAGTTTGTTTTTCAAGCGCCATCGGCGGTATCCAGGGCGCGGCGCATTTTGATTAAACCCAGCGCGTGCTATCCGGTGCCGTATCCGGTGAGTACCAGCCGGGATATTCTATCGGCGGTAATAGAGGGTATCAGGCAGGTCAGTGATGCTGATATTCTTATACTTGAGGGCACCCCGGGAGGGGAGGCAGTCTATCCCGTATATCAGGCGTTAGGTTACAATTTTCCACGGGTATTGACGCTGGATGTAAAGGATTGTATCTGGGTGGAGGTAGATAATCCTCTACCTAAGCCCCTGGCTGTGCCCACATTCTGGGTGCCTAATGTTATCCTGTCCAGTGATTACCTGATAACCGTGGCTCCGTTAAAGGTTATTAAGGGTAGAGGTAATTTTAGCATAACGAACCTGCTCACGGTGCTACCGAGCAGTAAGTATAATGGCGAGACACCGGGAAGATGGGAGGCTTTGTATAGTCTGGATATAGATAAGGTTGTGGCTGACCTCTATTTTACGCTGCCCTTTGACCTGGGGATTATAGAAGCCCGCCAGAAGTTTGTTGGTTGGGGTGACCCCACTAAGGGTGAGGTTGAGGATTATGGCAAGGTTTTTGTCGGTGAGCCTTATCAGGTAGACAACGAAGCTTCGCAGGCACTGGGGCTCAAGACGGATTACCTCGACCTTATTAAGGCAGCCAAGGTAGAATTTGAGGCACGGGACTAGTTGACATAAAATAACAATTAAGGCTAATCAAGCTAGTAACTTATACTGAAGCGGGAGTAATCTCCGGTATATTCTGACCAGCTGGTTACCACCTTTTGCACTCTGGCTGTAGGCGGCCCGACTTCAAGGCGGCTGATTAGCTGCTTTAGCTTTTCTCTTTCCCCTTCGGCGTTTATCTCCACGTTCCCCGTCGGTAAGTTACGGACATAGCCAGTTAGACCTAGCTCTGCAGCCTGTCTGGATACAAAAGCACGGAAGAAGACACCTTGGACACGGCCATATACCGTTGCCTGAATAGAAGCTAAATCAGTCATTACTTATCACCTTATTGTGGGATAAGCCTTAGTAGCGGAGATGGGAATTGGCGTTTGTCAAATCGGTTCAGACCCTGCCGGAGAGCCGGGTCTATAGCTTCACTTATCTCCTGCTTACTCCTCCTCTTCTTCCTCTACTTTCTCTACTTTTCGTTCCTTCCTCTTCTTCTTAATGACTTCTACCGTGGTCGGGGTTTGCAGGATGGTAGCTATTGATATTTTCTTGGCATCCTTTTTGGTTTTCTTTGGTTCCCTGTGTCTGTAATCTCGGCGTCCCATAATAACACCCCCATCTAAATATCAGGACTACTGGCATCGCTTAATTAAAGTTTAGCAAAGGGAGACTATTGTGTAAAGTTGGTTGGAAGCTGTTCCAGTGCTGAGCGGGCGGCTTCGGTCTCAGCCAGCTTTTTACTTTTACCTGAGCCCGTGCCCAGCACGGTGCCATCTACTATTACCTCAACGGTGAATGTCCTGTCGTGGTCTGGTCCCATTGTTTCTACTACGTGGTAAGAGGGTGTCTGTTGCTTCCTGGCCTGGATAAGCTCCTGAAGTCGTGATTTATAATCAGCCTCCGCACCCTGGCTGACTGTTTCCTGTAGCTCTTCATTGAACAGTCTCAGTATAAAATCCTCGGTGGCAGATAGGCCCTGGTCAAGAAAAATGGCGGCTATTACCGCTTCCAGGGCTCCAGCCAGGTTGGCTGGCTTATGCCGCCCCCCGCTTGCCTCTTCCCCTTTCCCCAGATATAGGTGGTCGCCAAGCCGGATGGCTTTTGACATGCGGGCCAGGGTTTTCCCGCGTACCAGTGCGGCACGGAGCCTGGTCATTTCCCCCTCGGTAGAGTGGGGCAGGTCATTATATAGCTTCTCGGCGATGATGAGACCTAAAATGGCGTCACCCAGAAACTCAAGCCTTTCATTGGAGACCGGGGCAGAAGTGGGGTTCTCGTTAATGTAGGAGCTGTGAACCAGGGCTTGCTCCAGGAGTGATGGGTCGTTAAAGGAGACGCCCAGGGTCTGTTGCAGGACTGCTAAATCAGCCAAAACCAGCTTTCCTCTCTCAAATGACTAAATCCAGCATAAATGGTTGAACCTGACGTGTCAAATAGCCCCGTTATTGTCGCAGGCGTGGCGCTGTGTTATAATTCTGGTGCGCTGGGGAATAGTCTAACGGTAGGACAGCGGACTCTGAATCCGTCAGTGAAGGTTCGAATCCTTCTTCCCCAGCCAGATTTATCAGGTGGCGCATTCGTCTAGGGGTTTAGGACACCTCCCTCTCAAGGAGGAGATCACCGGTTCGAATCCGGTATGCGCTACCAAACACCACTTTGGCAAACCCGTCCTGCTCCCCCGATTCTTGTTATTAGCATGCGCCGCAGAAAAATCTATGCTGGTGATATAGCCTGGGCTGGGCACCACCACTCTTCGGAGACACAGACTCCGCAGTCGGTGCATTTCCCCTCGTTGATTCTCGTCGTATAAAGCACCAGTCCGTCGGGTTCTGTAACCTGGTCATCCACAACTATCGCCCCTTCGGGACATCCTTTTACACAAACGCCGCACTTAAGGCACTTTCCTTCATTTATTTTGTAAGCCACGCTGAACTCCTTTATATAATAAAGCTGTACGGTATAACCTTATTAATCGTATCCCTCGTCCTTCCACTTGTTAGCCCAGTCTATTTTCTCCCTTTCGTCTTTGGGCAGCAGCTGCCTGTATGATTTCTCGGTATGGAACGGACCCTGGTTTACCTCGATGAATATCCACGGTCTTTTTGTATTAACGGGTCTCCACGGGGCATGAATGAAATTCGGCGGAATCCATATCACGCAGGTCTCCGTAATCACGTGTTTCTCCAGTTCTGGTCCGAGATAGATTATCGCTTCGCCGCCGAGGTCTTGCGGGTTATCCGGGTCTGTTCCGATGTGGAATAGGAGCTCGGCATCCCTGTGGATGTGCGGCGGATGACCCGCATACGGTCTGTCTTCGAAGAGGGTCTCATTACCCGGTATTATCCAGTGCACCATGTAGAACTGGCATCCCTTGAAGGTATTGTTGTCCATACGTGCCAGCATCGGCCCCAGAGGATGCTGGAATTCCGAGTCGTACTTGTAAATATACTTCCCGTATTTTGTTTCGGCCATTTTTCTCTTACCCCCTTATTTTTTTACTGTGTAATAGCTCCCGGCGGCTGCTATTTATACACGCCGTATTCCTTGGCGGCGTCAATCATGGCTTGCAGGTTAGCCGGGTTTACCCTCCCCACCCCGGCTCCCCCGCCCAGTATGTAGCCGCCGCCCGGAGCACAGACTTCAATCAACTTGCGGCAGTGTTCCTTAACCTCCTGGGGTGTACCGGTGTGTAGCAGTGAGGTGGGCACGTTTCCGGAGATACAGGCAGTGCTACCGAGTACCTCTTTGGCTTTGACCATATCTGTATTGTCAAACCGCCATAAAACCCAGCCCTTGGGTAAATCTTTAACAACCTCCAGGCGTGTCATGTAGCCTCCTTCCGCGAACAGAGACGACGTGATGCCCTCGTCAATCAGGGCCAAAATGACCTTCTTGAGGGTGGGCCAGTAGAAGGTCTTAAATTGCTTATCAGA